>CAZNZG010000098.1:7284-12003 GCA_964577455.1 uncultured Gemmatimonas sp.
GGGGGTGGGGGGGTTGGCCCGCTGGGGGGGGGGCGGGGGCGCCCGCCCCCCCCCCGCGGCCCAGCTACATCAGGCGTCACGCGTACGCGAGAACTTCGAGCGCTATTTCACGCCACAGCTGGCCGAACGCATTGCCTCCACCACGGCGCGCGTGGCACCAGGGGGCACGCGTCAGAAGGTCGTGGTGCTGTTCAGCGATATCCGTGGGTTCACGGCGGTCGCCGAATCGTTGCCGCCGATGCAGATGGCGAGCCAGCTGAACGAATACTTCACCGTGATGGTGGAGTGCGTGTTCCGCCATGGCGGGGCGCTCGACAAGTTCATCGGCGATGCGCTCATGGCCTACTGGGGCGCCCCCGAGTCACACGACGACGACGCGGACTGCGCCGTGGCTGCCGCCCTCGAGATGCACGACGAGTTGCGCACACTCAACGCCCGCTGGCGCGACGAAGGGCGCCCGGAACTGCATGCGGGGATCGGCATTCACCTGGGCGATGCGTTCGTGGGCAACATCGGTTCGCCGCGCCGGCTCGAGTTCACGCTCATCGGTGACACCGTGAATGTGGCCAATCGCCTCTGTGCTCTGGCGCGGGGGGACGAGGTGCTGGTGAGCGAGGCCGTGGCCGGCGTGGTGACCGCCACGCGCAGCGTGCCGGTAAGCTGCCGCACCCGTGATGAACTGCGTGTGGCCCGGCACCGCAGCGATGACGAGCGTGTGTGGCAGGTGGAGCGGGCAACATGAGCACAGGAACGATCCCCCCGTTCGCTCTCCCGGCGGAGGTCACCGTGGGCACGTCGGACGTGACGGCCGTGGCCGACGTGCGCGACGATCTGGTGACGCTGGTGCGTGAATACGGCACGCTGTACGAATGGGCCGAGCGCCAGCCGCAGCCGCGCGCACTCCGTGGTCGGGCCCCGGTGTACGTGGCCCCGCTGCCGTCGTCCGGCGTGCAGGTCGTGGTACGTCACGCCTGGCACGGTGGCTTGCTGGCCCCGCTGACGGGCGACCGCTTCCGACGCCCCACGCGCGCCCCCGTCGAGATGCAGCAGTCGGCAGCGCTGCGTGCGGCGGGCATTCCCACCACCGACGTGGTGGGGTTCGCCCGGTATGCCGCGGGCGCCGGACTGGCGCGGGTGGACGTGGTGACGCGCTACGTGGAGCACACCGCCGATCTGGGAATGGTGCTGGCGGGGCTGTCGGCCGAGATGGATTGCGAACCAGCACTCGCGGCCACGCAGTGCCTGCTGCTGCAGTTGGCGCGCCACGGCGTGGTGCACCCGGATCTCAACGTGAAGAACATCCTGCTGCGTGCCTGTGCCGATCAGGACACCATGCCTTCCCCCATGCCGTTCTGCGCCATGACCAACAACAGTGCGCCGGCCAGACTCGAAGCGCTCGTCATCGATGTGGACGTGATCGACTGGCTACCGGCGCGCGCTGCGCGCGAGACGATGGAACGCAACGTATCGCGACTCGTACGCTCACTGCAGAAGTGGCGCGCCCAGTTCGGCTGCGACCTCGCGGACCAGCGCATTGCGCACTTCCGCGAGACCACGCTCGCCCTGGTGGAACGATGACCACGCGCTGGGATGGCGCACCCGGGGGAACTGCCGCGAGTCTCTCCACGACACCACCGTTGCCACCGGTGAAGCTCGATCGCATCGGCATCGTGATGATGAGTGCCGTGGGCGATGCCGTGCACGTCATGCCGGTGATTCATGCACTCAAGGCGCACGCGCCGCAGGCGCGCATCTCCTGGGTGCTGCAACCCGGCCCCGCGACTCTGGTGCGCGGCCATCCGCTCGTCGACGACATCGTGCTCTTCGACCGCTCGAGGGGATGGCGCGGGTTCCTCGAAACGCGCGCGGCGCTGTCGTCACGCCAGTTCGATGTGGTGCTTGCACTGCAGGTGTACTTCAAGGCGGGGCTCATCACCGGCTTCACCCGGTCACCGGTCAAGCTGGGGTTCGACAAGGCCCGCGCGCGCGATGCCAACTGGCTGTTCACCACCCATCGCATCGCGCCACACACGGGGCAGCATGTGCAGGACCAGTACTTCGAGTTTCTCGATGCGCTGGGGGTCCCGCATGCCGCACCGCAGTGGTCTCTGGGCCCGTGGAACGACGACGAGCGCCGCTGGCAGCGCGAGTTCGTGCAACAGTTCGATCGGCCGCTCGCGCCGATCGTCGTGGCCACGAGCAAGCCGGCCAAGGACTGGATGCCCGAACGATGGGCGCAGGTCTGCCACATTCTCTGGCACGAGTACGGACTGCAGCCGGTACTCGGAGGGGGCGTTCCCCGCGCGAACTCGCCGCCGAGGCGGTCATTCTGCGCGACGCGCCCATGGCGTATTCGGCACTGGGCAGCGGCCTGCGCAAACTCGCCGCCATTCTCGATGCCGCGGCGGTGGCGCTGTCGCCGGATACCGGCCCGCTGCACCTCGCCGTGGCGCTGCGCACCCCGGTGATTTCGCTGCTCGGCTACACCAATCCGAAGCGCGTGGGGCCGTACGATTTTGCGCACGATCTCATGATCGACGCCTACGGTGACCCGGGAGAGGATTATCCGCTCGACATGACCTACCGCGACAACCGACTCCCCCGCATCACCGTCGCCCACGTGGAGGAAAAGCTCCGCCTGTGGAAGGAGCGGTACGCGCCGGCGCGCCTGTCGGGACTGTCGCTCAGGTGAGCGCGGCGATCCCCGCGGCGAACGCATAGCCGTAGCCGGCCTCCTCGATCAGCCGGACCAGCCGCGCCAGCGGAAGCCCCATGACCGCGTAGTAGTCGCCATCGATGCGATCCACGAGCACGGCGCCGAATCCCTGGATACCGTAGGCGCCGGCCTTGTCCATGGGTTCGCCAGTGGACACGTACACGGCGATCTGCTCGGTGCTCAGCGCCCGGAAGGTCACCTGCACCGCCTCCACGGCAGACCACGTCTGCCCCGCATGCGCCACCGCCACGGCAGTGAACACGGTATGGGTGCGTCCGGCCAGCTGCTGCAGCATACGGATGGCATCACTGCCATCGGCGGGCTTCCCGAGAATCGCCCCATCGATCACGACGATCGTGTCGGAGCCGATCACAAGGGCGTCGGGATGCTCGACGGCAAGCGTATGGGCCTTGTCCCTCGCGAGCCGTTCGCAGTGCGGCACCGGTGCCTCGTCGGGCCATACGGATTCGTCCACATGCGCCGGTCGCACCTCATGGGCGATACCGATCTGGTTCAACAGCTCGCGGCGTCGCGGTGACTGCGACGCGAGGATCACGCGAACCGGGGGGGTCCCGGTGGTCTGACTGGGAGCAGGCATGCGGTAAGTTTACCGGGCACTGGCGCCGCGCGGCACCAGTCGAGTCCTCCGCCCCCGTATCACATGTCCGACGCTTCCCGTACGCCCGGCGCCGACCACGGCGCGCTGCCACATTTCGAAACGCTCGCCGTTCGCACACAGGCCGACGTCTCCCCCGAACGTGAGCACTCGGTGCCGCTCTACCTCACGTCGAGCTTCCGGTTCGACGATGCGGAGCATGCCCGGGCACTGTTTGCCGAGGAAGTGCCGGGCAACATCTACAGTCGGTACAGCAATCCCAACACCGACGAGTTCGTGCGCAAGCTCTGCCTCATGGAGCGCGGCGAGGAGGGGATCGCTACGGCGTCCGGCATGAGCGCGGTATTCACCGCCATCGCGGCGAAGGTCTCGGCGGGTGATCACGTCCTGTCGGCGCGGGCGATCTTCGGCAGCACACACCAGATCTTCACGCGTATCCTCCCCAAGTGGGGCGTCTCGAGCGATTACGCCGACGTGTCGGACCCCGACAGCTGGGAGCGACTGCTGCGCCCCAACACCAAGGCGATCTATATCGAGACGCCTAGCAATCCGGGGCTTGAGCTCATCGATCTCGGGTGGCTCGGTGGGCTCGCGCGCGCGCGCGGGATTCCGCTCATCGTCGACAACTGCTTCGCCACGCCCTACCTGCAGCGCCCCCTCGAACTTGGCGCGAGCGCGGTGATTCATTCGGCCACCAAGTTCATGGACGGTCAGGGACGCGCCCTCGGCGGCGCGATCATCGGCGACCGCGCCTTCATCGCCGATTGCCGATTCTTTGCGCGTCACACGGGCCCCGCCATGAGCGCCTTCAATGCGTGGCTGCTCAGCAAGTCGCTGGAGACGCTTGCGGTGCGCATGGACCGGCATTGCAGCAACGCCCTCGCCCTGGCGCAGCACTTCGAGGGGCACCCGGCGGTCGCGGCGGTCCGCTACCCCTTTCTCCCGTCGCATCCGCAGTACGCGCTCGCGAAGCGGCAGATGTCGCAGGGCGGTGGCATCGTGACCCTCGAACTCGCCGGCGGCCTCGAGGCGGGGCGGCGGTTCCTCGACCGGGTCCGACTGGTCACCCATTCGGCCAACCTCGGCGATACCCGCACGCTCGTCACCCACCCCGCGTCAACCACCCACAGCAAGCTCACCGCGGCTGAACGGCAGGCCGTGGCCATTTCGGATGGATTGATCAGAATTAGCGTGGGACTCGAGCACATCGGCGACGTGATCGCGGACATCGAGCAGGCGCTCGCCGGGAATCCCTGACCCATTTTTTCCGGGATACGCTAAAAAATCTCAACCTTGCTCTTGCTTGATTCGCAGGCGGCCTCATCTTTATCGTGTCGTGGCGGAAGGCACTGACAGTCGGTTGTCAGGCGGTTGACCGAGCCTCACG
>CAZNZG010000099.1:0-11823 GCA_964577455.1 uncultured Gemmatimonas sp.
GATCCGGCGCGGCCGCACCGACCGCCGATATGCCCGATCCCTCAGCGCTCGAAGCGCAATATCTCCACGCGTTGTCCACGCGCGGCGCGTGGACGGCCGCCATCAACTATTACCGGGCCCTGCTACGCTTTCCGCCGCCGCGTGACGTGACCATCGAGCGTCCGACGTTGCTGCTGTGGGGAGAGCGTGATCCGTACCTTGGCGTGGAGCTCACCACAGGCTTCGAACGCTGGGTACCCGACCTCACGGTGGAACGATTCCCCGAGGCGGCGCACTGGCTGCAGCACACGCACGCTCCGCAGGTGAACGAAGCCCTGCTCCGGTTCTGGGCCCGCCTCACGCACTAGCCGCCCGTGTCTCAGCCCGTGATCAGGGTGGCCAACGCTTCGCGAGTGGGGAGTGGAATCGGCGCCGGGCGGCGAGTCTGTCGGTCCACGTACACATGTACGAAGTGCCCCATGGCGCTCGCTTCCTGCTGATCGTTGCGGAAGATCGCGAGCGCGTAACGCACGCTCGTGGTGCCGAGGTGCGTCACGCGAAGCCCCACGGTCACCTGATCCGGAAACGCGAGCGGGGCGAAGTAGCGGCACCCCGTTTCCGCCACGAGACCGACCACGGGGCTGTCGGCGATGTCGAGCAGGTTGCGGTCGATCAGCCAGCGGTTCACCGCCGTGTCGAAGTAGCTGTAGTAGACCACGTTGTTCACATGGCCGTACGCGTCGTTGTCGGCCCAGCGGGTGTCGATCACGACGAACTGCGCGTACTGCGCGCGGAGATCAGGTGGGGAGGCTGGCATCGAGTGGTCGGGACGAGGGCATGGGCGGGCGTGAGCGGGCTGCCCGCTGCCACTTCCGCCACCCTTCCCACAGATTGGCGGCAAGCAGCCCCCCGGGCAGGAAATACACGGCGCCGATCCACAGATACAATCCGAACGAGACGGTCGCCGCAATGGTGGCGTAGCGGATCTGGTCGTCGGCGCGCGGCGGCGATGTGGGTGGGTCGGTGGCCATGAAGCCGGCAAAGAACAAGGCCATGTGCACGTCTGGCGCGCGAAACAGTTCCGCCACGCGGCCCGGATCTCCCACGAAGGCCGCCACGGTGGCCAGCGTGAAGTGCACGCCGAGCATGGTGAGGACCAGCGGCAGCTTGTGCAGCCGCCACGCCATGAACGCCCCAGTGGCCGCCACGAGTGTGAGTGCGGCCGGGGGGAGGTCGGGAAGTGCCCCCCACCAGCTCTGGCCGGTGTCGAGCAGGAGGTAACTGGCCACGAGCGCCGCGGCCGCCGGATTGAGCACGTTGGCGCGCTTCACGCGCAACAGGTGCTTGGCGACGATGCCGAGGGCGGCGGTGGCCGCTGCCGTTGCCACGGGCACGTGCGGACTCAGTGTGAGGGCCACGAGCCAGCCGGTGAGCATCGCACCATCGGGGACACTCCACGAGCCATCCCGCCAACGCAGGAGGGGCATGTCGAGCAAGGCTGCCACCATGATGGCGGTCGCGAGGTTCGGCAGCACCAACGCCCAGCCGCTCACGCTCGCGGCGGGAATGGTGAGCAGCAGCAGGATGCCGGAGAATATGCCTTTCGGAGAGCGCAGCCAACGATTGAGATGACGCCAATGCTGCGCGTTCCCTGCCAACGATGCGTGGCTCATGCGGAGGCGTCTGCCGGAGGAAAATCCCAGTCGGCGGCTCCCCAGCCATCGACGACGGTACGTGTGCCGTGTGCATCGATCAGCAGCCCGTCCACACGCTGTTCCTGCAACAGCGCCGCCCCACGTTCGACTCCCATCACGAAGACGGCCGTGGCGAGGGCATCGGCGATCGCGGCTTGCGGGGCCACGACGGTCACGCTGCGCATGTGGTGCGCGCTGTATCCGGTTCGCGGATCGACGAGATGATGACCGCGCTCCGTGCGCCGGGCGTAATCGCCGCTGGTGCAGATGGCCACGTCTCCGTCGTGCCCCACCGACACGGCGGCGATGCGGCGCGAGGGATCATGGGGGTCGAGAATGCCGGTGCGCCAACGGCGGCCAGCTCCATTGTGACCGCGGCAGACGAGGTCGCCGCCGGCATATACGCACATGTGCGGGAGCGCCGACAGGGCACGCGCGGCGAGGTCGAGCGCGAATCCCTTGGCGATCGCCCCGAGATCGAGATGCACGGCACGACGGAGCCGTAGTCGATGCTCGTGCTGGTGCAGCTCCACATCGCGCCAGCTACCCGAGGTGACGGAGGGCAACGCGGGAATCGTCTCCCCCGAACGCCAGTGACGATCGAATCCGAGCGCATGCACGTGGTGCCCCACGCACGGATCGAAGGCGCCGTCGGAGGCCTCCGCGACCGCGAGGGCCACGCGCACGACCTCATAAAGCAGCGGGGACACAGGCTGATACGCGCCAACGGTGTGCAGTACGCGCATCAGTTCGGAGCGGACATCGAAGCGCGAACAGCACCCTTCGACAAGCGAGAACCACTGCAGCGCGCTGTGTGCGAGCGCTTCGGCGTTCGGCCCAGCGTCGATCAGCTGCACGGAGATCGCCGTGCTCATCGCCGTGGTGGCCACCTCGTAGGTAGTGTGGGGTGACGCGCCCGGCGGGAACGGCGCGCTGCTCACGGCTTCGCAGACTTGAGGGCTTCCACCACCGCGAAGTAGAACGCATTGGCGCTTTCCGTGGCCCCCGACACGTTGTCGACCTCGGGGCTCTGCCGCTCCACCACCTGTGGTTGCAGGTGGGCGATCCACGAGCAGGAGTAGCGCGTGAGGCACCGGCTGATGGCCGCGGTGGTAATACGCCCACGCTCGATGATCAGGGTGACTTCCACGTCGCCGTGTCGCGACGTTCCCCATCCGGAGAAGGTGCCGTCCCGCCACTTGATGGCCGCGCGGCTGGAGTCGGCGGCGGATACGGGGGTGGGCGACGCCGTTCCCGCCGCCACTACGGGCGCTGCCGGGGCGGAAACAACCGGTGGGCCAGCAGCCGGAGCAGCCGTTGGGACGGTCGACGCGGCCGCCGATACGGGCACTGATGCGGGCACCGATGCAGTCACTGATGCGGACACCGATGCGGAGACCGCCGGCATCGTCGGTGCCGGGAGGGCGGCGCCTTGGACTGATCGGGCGTCCGCGGCGGACGCAGCCCCGCGGGCGATCGTGTCCGTTGGCGAAGCCTCCGCTGCCGAGGGCGGCGGTGTCGGCTTGCCTCCATCCCGGGCAGCCGACATCTCCGGGGACGACGCCGCACCGGCCAGTCGGTGGGAGGAATCGGGGCCACTCGCAGCCTCTCCGGTACCGAGCGCTGGACGGCGGGGGGACGCCGACCGCGCGGCAAAGCGCTCGGCCGCTGCCTGCGTGCGCAGAAACCCGGCACCATAGACCGCTACGACGGCCGCAGCGCCGATGGCCAGTAGCCTCGGAGAGGGCCCCGCGGTCCTGTGCGATGTGGGGGGGGCAGCCTTCGGAACGCCGACGGGTTCTGTCAACGCGAAACGGATGGGGTGGGAGACGGCGCGGCGCAGAGACTACACGCGCGGAATGGGGCTGGCGTTGAACGCGGGGCCGGCAACGCCCCGGAGTGGTACCGAGGTCAGCGACCAGTGGCGCTGTAAAGGGACGGCAACAATTTGGTGGGGACAAAACGTATAAGCAGGGGGCCTTTCGTGGGTTCGGTCCCTCGCCCGTTCTTCGTCCCTCCACCCCGTCGAGGAAACATCGTATGTCCCACTCATGGCGCCCAGCGATGGCGCTGATGGTGCTGCTCGCCCTGGCCGGTCCGCCGGCGGCGGCGCAGCAACCCGGAACGCTGTCCGTAAGAGTGACCGACGCGGCCAATCAACGGCCCATTGAAGCGGCCAGAGTGTTCCTTGTCGGAACGAACGTCGCGGGACAGACGACCCCCGAGGGTCGCATCACGCTGCGAGGGATCAACCCGGGCCAGTATACGGTGCGCATCCTGCGCGTGGGCTATACCGAGCAGGCGAAGCCGATCACGATCACGACGGGCGGCAGCGCGTCGCTCGACGTGGCACTTACCGCCGCCGCCGTGAACCTTGCCGCGGTCGTGACGACCGCCACCGGTGAGCAGCGACGGGTGGAGATCGGCAACGCCACGGCCAACATCGATGCCGCGAAGGTCGTGGAGAGTGCCCCCCTCGGGAACCTCAACGACCTCCTCAATTCGCGTGCGGCGGGTGTGACCGTCACGAGCGGCACCCAGACGGGCACCGGCGCGCGTATCCGCATCCGTGGCATGAACTCGGTCAGCCTGAACAACGAGCCGATCTGGATCATCGACGGCATCCGTATGACAAGCAACAACGCGAGCTTCTCGACGGCCACCGGCAGTGGCGGCGGCACGGGCGGCAATGCGCCGAGTCGCGTTGGCGACCTCAATCCGGAAGAGATCGAGAACATCGAAGTCGTGAAGGGGCCGTCCGCCGCGACGCTGTACGGCACGGACGCGGCCAACGGCGTGATCCTCGTGACCACCAAGAAGGGGCGTGCCGGCGCCGCGCGGTGGACCGTGTACGGGGAAGGCGGCACCGTCTACGACCGCAACTTCTATCCCAATGCCTACTCACTCTGGGGCAAGCGCCCAGGCGAAACCGTCTCGTCGCGCACCTTCTGCAATCTGCAGCGCGTGGGCCTCGGGCAGTGCACGGCAGACTCCACGAGCTCGCTCAATATCTTCGACGAAAAAGACCTGACCCCCGTGAGCACCGGTAACCGCCGCCAGCTTGGCGTGCAGGTGTCGGGGGGGACCGAGGCGGTGCGCTACTTCCTCTCCGCCGAAGACGAGAACGAGATCGGGCTCCTCGAGCTGCCACAGTTCGAGCGCCAGCGCATGGACTCCACGGGCATCCCCATTCGCCCGTGGACGGAGCGCCCCAACACCATGCTGCGCCGCTCGCTGCGGTCCAACGTCAACGCCCAGCTCAATCCCAAGCTCGACGTGGCGATGTCGACCAATTTCCTCAACATCGCGCAGCGCTACTCTCTCGAGTCCAACGCGACCGCCGGTCTCGGGTCGCACCTGTTCGGCGGACCGGGCACACGCAACAACGGCAATGTCTCGGGGCTGGGCACGCCACTCAACGGCTATCGCGCCTGGACGCCGGGCTACATGTGGGCGGAAAAGACGGAGCAGGCGGTCAACCGCTTCATCTGGTCGGGGCAGGCGAACTACCGCCCCACCTCGTGGCTGGCCACACGCGCCGCGGTCGGCAACGACTGGACCGGGCGTAACGACGAAAATCTGCTCTTCCGCGGTGAAGGGCCGCCGCTGACCGCTACCACCCGTTTCGGATCACGCGGTATCAATCGCGTGCTGCTCAACAACTTCACCGTGGATCTCGGCGCCACCGCCACCTACGAGAAGTTCGGCTTCCAGCACAAGACGACCGTGGGTGCGCAGTACATCGGGTTCCGTTCTTCGAGTGCCGTGACCGGCTCGCAGCAGCTGGCCCCCGGCTCGCAGAATGTGAGCTCCGGGACCCAGCTCAGCGTGGGCGAAGGTACGACGGAAACCAAGACCTTCGGCTCGTTCATCGAACAGTCGCTCGCCTGGCGTGACAGGCTGTTCCTCACGGCGGCCGTGCGCAGCGACCAGAACTCCGCCTTCGGTACGAACTTCCAGAGCATCGTCTATCCCAAGGCGTCGCTGTCGTATCTGATCTCGCAGGAAGACTGGTGGAAGGCACCCTCGTTCATCAACACCTTCCGGCTCCGCTACGCGTATGGTCAGTCCGGCGTGCAGCCGGGCCCCAACGATGCCTTGTTCTTCTACAACGCCGACATCACCAGCATTGCCAACACCGAGCAGCCCACGGTAGTGCAGGGGGCGCTCGGTAATGCCGATCTCCGCCCCGAGCGTTCGGCCGAACACGAAATGGGCTTCGAGACCCAGATGTTCAGCCAGCGCGTGAGTCTCGATTTCACGTACTACAACAAGATCACCACCGACGCGCTGATCAGTGCGGTCCTTCCGCCGTCATTCGGATCGGTGGCGTCGCAGCTGCGCAACCTTGGCTCGGTGAAGAACGCCGGTGTCGAAGTGTCGCTCAATGCGCAGCTCGTACAGCGAGACAACTTCGGATGGGATGCGAACATCGCGTTCTCATCGAACGACAACAAGGTCGTCTCGTTGGGCGATACGCCGCCGCAGCTCGGTCTCCCCACGCGAACGGTGGCCGGCTATCCGATCGGCGGCTATTGGTCGCAACCCATCCTCGGGTGGGAGGACAAGAACGGCGACGGCCTGCTCACCTATTTCGCCGATGCGGCGCGCAACGAAGTGTTCGTGGGCGACTCGGTGATCTTCCGTGGCTACTCCACCCCCCGCTACATGACCACGCTGGTCAACGGCTTCGATCTCTTCAAGAAGCAGTTGCGCGTGCAGAGCATGTGGGATTGGCGTAGTGGCGGTCTGTGGTACAACAACACGGAGCGCATCCGCTGCACGCGCCCCAACTGCTCGGGGCGTCTGAACCTCAACGCCGACTTCGTGGATCAGGCCGCCAACATCGCGGCCAACGAACATCCGGCCCGTACACTCGATGGCTTCCTGCAGTCCGGCGCCTTCGTGCGCCTGCGCGAAGTGTCGGCGCAGTGGACCGTCTCGAGTTCACTGGCCAAGCGTCTCGTGCGCGGCCGTTCGCTGTCGCTGGTCGTCTCGGCCCGTAACCTCAAGCTGTGGACCAACTACCGCGGCACGGATCCAGAGTCGGGCTTCAATACCACCAACGGTACCGACGCACCGAGCGAGTTCCAGACGGTGGGCCCGCCGAGTTACTTCATCACGCGCATCAACATCGGATTCTGAGGAGCCGACCCATGACACCTACACGATTCCTGGGCCGACGCTCGCTGGGGCGTTCCGCGGCGATCCTCGCGGCCGGTGCGCTCTCGCTTTCGGCCTGCCAGCAGGCAAATGATCGCCTGCTCGGCGTGACCGATCCCGACATCATCTTCCCCGCCGATCTCGAGCGGGCGGATGGCGCCATCGCGCTGGGCAATGGCACCATCGGCACCTTCCGCTCCATCACCGGAGGCGGCGAAAGCACCTGGCTCTTCGGTGGTCTCCTCGCGGATGAATGGTCGACCAGCTCCACCTTCATCCAGAACGACGAGACTGATCAGCGGCAGATTCAGCTGATCAATTCGTCGGTCACCGGCATGCTGCGCAAACTCTACCGGACGCGTACCCGTGCCTACGAGGCGATCGAGTCGCTCAGCAATATCAGCCCGACGTCCCGTGCATTGATTGCGGAGATGTATCTGGCGCGTGGCTTCGCGGAGATGCAGTTGGCCCTCGACTTCTGCAACGGCATCCCCATCCCGACCAACCCGCTGTTGAATCCGCCGGAGAACGGGCAACCGAGGAGCACCACACAGGTGTTCCAGCTGGCTGCCGCTTCCCTCGATACCGGGTTGACGTTCGCCAACGGGACCGATGCACAGAGTGTCCTGATGAATCGCTCGATCCGGGTGGTGCGTGCCCGCGTGGCCCTCGCGCTCGGCGACTTCAACGGTGCCGGCACGCTGGTTGCCGGACTGCCCACGACCTTCACGTACGCGCACACGTTCTCGCTCACCACGAGCTCGAACACGCTCTGGGGGCAGGGGCTGAGCTCCCGCCGTTACAGCGTGGGAGACAGCGTGGAGGGGAACTCGCGCAACATCCGGGTCTCCAACGCCATTCCGTTCGCCTCGGCACGTGATCCGCGATTGCCCGTGACGATCCCCACTTCGGGGGCGATCAACGGACAGGATGGGCAGACGTATACGCGAACCACCGGCATGTGGCAGCAGCTCACGGCAGTCGACGTCGTGAACGGGATCGATGCGAGGATGATCGAGGCCGAGGTGGCGCTGCGCGCCGGCAACGCCGCGCAGTGGCTCGCCATTCACAATGCGTTGCGTAGCACGCCGCCCAAGCTTGGCGAAATCCAGCCGGCGGCGATGGCACCGCTCACCGATCCCGGCACGGACGAAGCCCGGGTGAACCTGCACTTCCGGGAGAAGGCCTTCTGGACGTTCAGCCGTGGGCAGCGTCTTGGCGACATGCGTCGACTCATCCGGCAGTACGGTCGGACCGAGGCAACGGTGTTCCCGCAGGGGATTCACTACAAGGGCGGCAGTTACGGCGGGGATGTGAATCTCCCGGTCACGCAGCCGGAACAGAACAACCCGAACTTCACGGGCTGCACAGATCGCAACCCTTAGGTTCACGAGCCGACAGTCGCAGATCCTGTACGTTTGAGGTTGGTGCGCGCGCCCTCCACCGGATAGGTGTGGGGCGCGCTGCCGTTGTGCCCACCCCTGCCGTGCGCACGTGCCGTGGATGCGCGCCACGGAAACGAATGCTCAGGGCCTTGTGTAGATTTGCGCCGGTGGCGGTCTCAGCCGTTTTCGTTCGCGGTGTTCAGAAAACGGGAAAACAAAGTCGTGACAGGGCTTGCTCGCTGTCACGTAGCGCGAAGCTGGCCCGGCACTGATCGTTACGTATCCTGCCTGGGACTGTCATTTCGATGACGGCCTCTTCCGTTCTCCCTTCGCCACGCTTTCTCGTCCGGCCGTCCGCTTATGGCCTATCTCCGCTGCACACAGTGTGGGTCCAAGGCATTGGTCGCTGCTTCGCAGTGCCCGAAGTGCGCGCATCCCTTCAATTTGACGGATGGGCGCGGCGACCGCGTGAAGCTCAAGCGGTGTCGTGGCTGCGGCATCATGCACAGGTTCGACGCCTCGTGTCATTGGTGTGGCGAGATGTCGCGCGGATTCGCGTGGCCGACCGTATCCGGGGGCGCGATGCGAAGTGCCGCCGCCGTGGCGCTGATGCTCACGGCCGTGGGCGGCGCCTGGCAGTACGCTCCGAAGGTGCGTGATCTCGTGCGAGCGGATCTGGACGATCGACGTGATGCACGACGGTCGACGATCGCGATGGTCAGCAGTGACGTACCGGACGTCAACAATGATGCCGGCGGCGTGCCTGCGGGCTCCACGCGCGCTGAGCGCAGCGATGGGAACGCCTCGCAACCCGCCTCGCAACCTTCCACGCTCCCGTCGGCTGCCGCCACCGGCACTGCCATGGGGGCGATGAGCACCAGCGACAGCATCACGTGGGTCCCCGCGGTTGCGCGCACCTGGGTGAACGTGCGGAACGACGCGAGCCGCGGAGGAGAAGTCGTGGGCGTCATCAAGCCCGCCGCGCGGGCCATGCTCGGCACCGATCGCGCCGGCTGGCGACAGGTGCGCTCTCCCGACGTGAGCGGGTGGGTGGATCCGCGTCTCTTCGAAGCCGACAGCCTGCGCAAGAGCGGGGAATAGGCGTGCAACGTGACCGGAGCGGCTTCACGTTGCTCGAAGTCATGGTGGTGATCGTGGTGATCGCGTTGCTCGCCACCTTCGTGGCGCCCAGTCTGTTTCGCAACGTCGATGATGCGAAGGTCGCCACGGCCCGCGCGCAGATCGAGAGCCTTGCCACGGCGCTCGACGGCTATCGACTCGACAACGGGCGCTATCCCACCAGCGCGCAGGGGTTGAATGCGCTGTGGCAGAAGCCCTCGATCGATCCGCCGGCCAACTGGCGGGAGCCCTACGTGCGCAAGGCGATCCCCGACGATCCCTGGGGGCGCCCCTATGTCTACGTCTCGCCGGGCAAGGTGAACGCCACAGGGTTCGACCTCGCCAGCTACGGGGCGGACGGGCAGCCCGGCGGAGAGGGCGACAACGCCGATATCCTGAGCTGGAAGTAGCGTCAGGTCAGGCAGCGCAGCAAAGGTCACTAGGGGAAAATCGGACACCGGTGTCGGGTCCGGAAAGGGAAATCCCACCGGTTCCCCGACTTTCTTCGGGTGCGGAACAAGCGAATCTCAGAGAACCATGAGGTTTGTTTGACTTCTTTCCGGACCTGCCATGCTTTCAGCCACTGCTGAACATGCCGTGCGTGCGGTGCTGCTACTCGCGCGCCACGACGGCGCCAAGGCGCTGTCTGCCGATGCCATCGCTGCTGAGTTGGGTGCTCCCCGCAACTATCTCGCGAAGACGCTGAACGCACTGGCCAAGGCCGGGGTCGTACACAGCGCACGCGGTGCGGCGGGTGGGTTCACGCTGGCCATACCGCCCGAGACGCTCACGCTCGCCCGGATCATCAGCCCGTTCGACGATCATGCGCGCACGCCGGCCTGTCTGCTGCGCAACCGCGCATGCGATTCGCAGAACCCCTGTGCCGTCCACGCTCGATGGAACGCCATCGTGGGGCATGCCGCGGCGCGTTTCGAGCAGACGACCATCGGCGAACTCCTGGCGGCCTCCAGTGGCCCGCGCGCCTATCCGGCGGCACCGTCCATGTCGGTCGACGTGCCCTCGCCGGTCCTGGTCACTCAGGTGCTGCAGGCCTGACAGCCGTTGAAGCGGCTCGGTGAGCACGCTAGCGTGAGGGATGCTCCCGCCGGCCGGTGAATTGCCCCATTGGCGCACGACGCTCGCGCAGTCGTTACCCCGCCATCGCTGGCGCACGCGGTTCGCCCCGGCGCCGACGGGGTTTCTGCATCTCGGCCATCTCGTCAATGCGATGCACGTCTGGGGCATTGCCCGCGCGCACGGTGGCGAGGTGGTCCTGCGCGTAGAAGACCACGATCGTACGCGCTGCCGGCCGGAGTACGAGCAGGCGCTGCTCGATGATCTCGACTGGCTGGGCTTCGTGCCCGATCACTTCAGCACGGACTCCTTCCGTGGGGAGGGCGGCCACCCGGCGCGCCAGTCTGATCAGGAACGCCGCTATGCCACAGCGCTCGGCACGCTCGAAGTGCGCGGCCTCGTCTATCCCTGCCGCTGCACCCGGCGCGACGTGGCGCGCCTCGTGCCCCATGTGGCTGGCGAGGAGCCACGCTACCCCGGCACCTGCGCCGATCGGTCGGTGCCGCCCGATGAGTCGTTCGCTCGCCGCGTACGTCTGGTCGACGCGACGTTCGCCTTCGACGACCTGCGCATGGGGGCGCTTCGGCAGACACCGGCGCGGCAGTGTGGTGACCTGCTCGCGCGTGATCGTCATGCCCAATGGACGTATCAGTTCGCCGTCACGGTCGACGACATCACGCACGCGATCGATGTGGTGATCCGGGGCGAGGATCTGCTGGCCAGCACCGGGCGGCAGCTGCAGCTCGCGGCGCTGCTGGGGCGTCAGGAGGCGCCGTACTACCTGCATCACACGCTGCTCGTGCATCCTGATGGGAGCAAGTTGAGCAAGGCCGGTCACGACACGGCGCTGCGTGAGCTCCGGAACGCCGGAGTCGGGGCGGCCGAACTGATCGGGGAGGCCGCGTATCGCGCCGGACTGCAGCGCGAACCGCGAAGCATTGCCGCCAGCGACGTGGCGGCAATGTTCGCGTGAGCCGGTGGCTCGTCGTGGTTAGCGCGCGCCCAGCAGCCCCATGACGACCAGCAGCACGTACTGCGGGCCCTTGTAGCCGTCGGCGCGATCGTCGTACGACTCGTCGAGTGAATGCGCGCCGGTGCCACGCCCGCCGCCGTCCAGCGTGACCGCGGGAATCTTGAGATTCATGGGCACGTTGGCGTCGGTGCTCGAGATCGTGAGCGGCGTATAGATGCTCATGGTGCGCGCCGCTGCGAGCGACGTGCGGACGATCAGCGAGGTGTCGGGGGTGCTGCCGGCGGGACGCAGCCCGATCGTGTCGATCACGAGCGACAGTGCCGCCTTGCTCTGCGGCCAGCGCGCCTTCTCTTCAGCCACCGCCTCGCGCAGCGCCTTCTGCAGCCGCGCATCGATTTCGGCGAGCGCTGCCGCGGTCTCGCTGCGCAGGTCCACC
>CAZNZG010000100.1:0-9235 GCA_964577455.1 uncultured Gemmatimonas sp.
GGACGCCATGAAGACCAAGCTGGTCGGACTTTCGCTGCTCGCGGCCGTCGCGGCGGTGCCGACGGCCCATGCTCAGGGCCTTGGTGATCGGATCGAGGTCGGGGCATTCGGTCAGTTCACGAAGCTCGACGAAAAGATTCGTATGGAAAACGTGCTCGGCATCGGTGGCCGACTCGGCGTTTCCGTGTACAAGTGGTTCGGTGTGGAAGGCGACATTCAGGCCGGTTCGACCGAGGCCACGCGCAATCCGTTCGAGTCGATCACGTACCGTCCGTTCCGTGCCCTCGGCACGGTCACGGTGCCGGTGACGGCGTCGAAGAAGGCCGCGCTCGTACTTGGCGCCGGCTATGTGAACTCGGTGTACGCCGGTCGCTCCACCGCCAATGAGTACGAGGATGGATTCTCCGCCCTCGCGGGCATCAAGCTCTGCTCGAGCGGCAAGTGGGGCGCCCGCCTCGACGGCCTGATGGACCGGAACCCGTCCCCGAACGAACAGGACATCACGGGCACGTCGGCCAATCTCGGCCTGCGTCTCGGCGTGTCCTACGCGCTGCGCGGCAACTGCGCCAGCGTGGAGCCGTTCAACTGGGCACTCAAGATCGATCCCGCGCAGGCCACGGTGAACCGCGGCAGCGATCGTCAGTTCGCGCTCAGCGCCGCTGACGCCAAGGGTAAGGTGATCGAGATCCGGAAGGTACAGAACCTCACCTGCTCGTCGAGCGACGCCTCGGTGGCCACCGTGGACAACACGGGCAAGGTGACCGCGGTCAAGTACGGCACGGCGACGATCAGCTGCAAGGGCCTCGTGAAGAAGCTCGAGCGCACGGCGCAGTCCACGGTGACGGTGCCGCCGCCGGCGTGGAATCTCACGCTGACGCCCAAGAGCGGGTCGACCGACGTGAGCAAGACGCTGGCGTTCACCGCCAAGGCCGTCGACGCGGACAACGTGGACCTCGGCGCCATCACCTGGAGCTCGGCCAATGCCTCGATCGCCTCGGTGAGCAACGGCACGGTCACCTGCAACGCGGCCGGCACCACCACCATCACGGCTTCGAAGACCGCCTACGGCAGCTCGAAGAGCGAGACGGCGTCGGTGGAGTGCCTTGCGCCGAAGATGGCCAGCGTGGCGCTTGACCGCGCGCTGTTCGACTTCGACAAGGCGCAGGTGCTCAAGGCCGGCAACGACACCCTCAAGGTGATCCTCGACGCCATGAAGCGCATGCCGTCGCTGCGGATCTCGGTGGAAGGCCACACCGACCGGTACGGCTCGGAAGCCTACAACAGCAAGCTCGCGAAGAACCGTGCGGAAGCGGTCACCAAGCAGCTGCTGCGTCTGGCCGGCAAGGATGCGGCATCCATCAAGGATCGCATCGTGACGTCGAGCTTCGGCGAGCAGTGCCTCGTGACGACGGCGGGTGCCGACGAAAGCGAGCCGCCGCCGGCCAACCGCGGCCGCATCGCCAAGACGGATCGCTCGGCGCAGGCCGACAACCGTCGCGTGGAAGTGTGGCAGCTGCTCGACGGCAAGGGTGCCCCGACGGGTTGCCGCTCGGCCGAAGAGCGCAACAACCGCCTCGGCTTCAAGGACCTGAAGTAATCAGGGTCGCAGCCGGCAGGTGACAGGGGGCTCCGCTTCGGCGGGGCCCCTTTTGCGTTCTACGCGCTCAGCCTGAAACGCGTGAACACGGAGATCGCGGAGATCGGTGAGGGCACGGAGAACTGCCATGTCCGCAGAGACGCCGCGATGACACGCAGGTGACGGTCGCTTCGGACATTGACGGCATGACCGACGATGACATCACCCACATCATCGTTGGGGAAGCAATCCGCATTCATCGCCGGCTCGGATCGCGGATCTTCGACGCGGCGTACGAGGAGTTCCTCGCACTGGCACTTCGCACTCGCGGACTCGACGTACAGCGTCAGCTCGTCCTGCCTGTGACATTTGGCGGACATACGGTTCCGGTCGGATACTGGATCGACCTGCTGATCAATGAACGCATCATCGTGGAGCTCAAGTGCACGGAGCGCGCACATGATGCACATGCCCGGCAGCTCCTGACCTATCTCCGGCTTTCGGGCAAGCGTACCGGCGTTCTCAACAACTTCGGTTTCGATCGCCTCATCGACGGCGTACAGCGTGTGGTGAACGGCCACAGACACCTGGATTAGATGCCGTTCTCCATGCCCTCACCAATCTCCGCGAGCTCCGTGTTCACGCGTCGTCGACGACGACGGAGCTGCAAGCCTCACAGCGCCTTGAACTCGTCGAACGGATTCCCGCACGCCTTGCACGTGTGAATCGCCTTGCACGCCGTCGAGCCGAACTCACTCTGCAGCATGGTGTCCGTGGATCCGCAGAACGGACAGGCCACCGCGGGACGCGCCCGCGTGAGCGTCACGAACCCACCGCTCTCGGCGCGCCCAGGCGGCGCGATGCCGTACCGGCGCAGCTTCTCGCGCGCCTCCTCGCCGATCCAGTCGGTGGTCCACGGCGGCGAGAGCGTCATGCGCACGTCCACGTTCGGCACGCCGCGGGCGAGCAGCGCGGCCTTCACGTCGGCTTCCATTTCGCGCATGGCGGGGCAGCCGGAGTAGGTGGGCGTCATCGTTACCGTCACCCCGTCGGGCGTGATGTCCACATCGCGCACCACGCCCAGCTCCACCACGCTGATCACCGGCACCTCGGGGTCCGGCACCGTCTGCAGGACGGCGTAGACCTCGTCCCTCGTGAGCATCACGCTCACCAGGTGGCGCCGGGATGCGCGCGCGCCACGCTCTGCATGGTGGCCAGCATGTGCCCGAGTGATTCGGTATGCCGCCCCTGACGCCCGCCACGGCGCATCCCGCCATCGGCCGGCCGCGTGAGGGTGGCACGCTGCAGGACGTCGTTCACCATCGTGTCCCACAGTGAGCGCATGGCGGCATGATCGACCGAGATCCCCTGTGCGGCGACGGCATCGTCGACGGCATCGCGATCGAACAGCTCACCGGTGAAGCGCCACAGCGCATCGAGCGCCTGCTGCGTGCGCGCATGACTTTCCTCGGTGCCATCGCCGAGACGCACCACCCACTCGCTGCTGTGACGGAGGTGGTATTTGTCTTCCTTGAGCGACTTGGCGGCGATGGCGGCGAGTTGCTCGTGCGCGCACTTCGACAGCTGATCCCACAACAGCACGCTGTAGGCATCGAACAGGAACTGCCGCACCATCGTCACGGCAAAGTCACCGTTGGGCTGCTCCACGAGGAGCGCATTGCGGTAGGCGGTCCCATCGCGGAAATACGCCAGGGCATCTTCGTTGCGCCCCTGCCCCTCCACGTCACCGGCAAGCGCGAGGAGGGTACTGGCGTGACCGATGAGGTCGAGCGCCATGTTCGACATGGCGATGTCTTCCTCGAGGATCGGGCCGTGCCCGCACCACTCGCTGAGCCGATGCCCCAGCACGAGCCGGTCGTCGCCGTGGCGCAGCAGATACTCGAACAGCGGATTGACGATCGGCGCACTGCGGGGCGCAGCGATCGCATAGTCCGGTGCCTTGTTCACCACCCCGGCGCGACCGCCGGGGGTGCCGTCCTGCTCGTCGTGGGCCACGTTCGCCTCAGAAGATCCGCACGCCGCGCGGCGCGACGTAGAACTGCGGGTGGCGGTACGGCTTGTCGTTGCCCGGATCGAAGAACGGGCCGGCATCCGATGGCGCCGACGCCACGATGGCGTGGCTCGGCACCACCCACAGGTTCACCGCTTCACCGCGGCGCGCATACACGTCACGGGCATTCTGCAGCGCCTGCTCCGCATCCGCGGCGTGCACACTGCCCGCGTGTTCGAAGGGCTCACCATGCGAGCCCTGCGTGAAGACCTCCCACAGCGGCCACTGGGTGTCCGTCATCGACGCCCCCATCAGGCTGCCACCGTGGACTGCTTCGCCTTCTGCTTCTCGGCGTGCGCGGTGGCCGCCGCGCGAACCCAGGCGCCATTGTCGTGCGCCGCCTTGCGGGCCGCCATGCGCTCCTGATTGCACGGCCCGTTGCCCTTCAGCACTTCGTGGAACTCCGTCCATTCGATCTCGCCGAATTCCCAGTCACCGGTCGCCTCGTTGAAGCGCAGGTCCGGATCGGGGAGCGTGATGCCGAGGGCGATCGCCTGCGGCACGGTGAGATTCACGAAGCGCTGACGCAGCTCGTCGTTGGTCTTGCGCTTCACCCGCCAGCGCAGGAGTTCCGCGCTGTTGGGGGAATTGGTGTCGCTCGGGCCAAACATCATCAACGACGGCCACCAGAAGCGGTTCACCGACTCCTGGAGCATCGCCTTCTGGGCCGGCGAGCCGTTGGCGAGCACGGTACAGATCTCGTAGCCCTGGCGCTTGTGGAAGTTCTCTTCCTTGCAGATGCGCACCATAGCGCGGGCATACGGGCCGTAGCTGGCTTTCGCGAGCACCGTCTGGTTCACGATGGCGGCACCATCCACCAGCCAGCCGATCACGCCCATGTCCGCCCACGACAGCGTGGGATAGTTGAAGATGCTGGAGTACTTGGCACGCCCGTCGAGCAGCTGTTCCACCAGTTCGTGGCGGTCCACGCCGAGCGTTTCGGTGCCGCAGTAGATGTACAGGCCGTGACCGGCTTCGTCCTGCACCTTGGCGATCAACGACAGCTTGCGCCGGAGGCTCGGCGCACGCGTGATCCAATTGCCTTCAGGGAGCATGCCCACGATTTCGGAGTGCGCGTGCTGCGACATCATCCGGGTGAGCTGCTTGCGATAACGTTCCGGCATCCAGTCCTTCGGCTCGATGCTCTCGCCAGCGGCGATACGGGCTTCGAAGGCGGCCAGGAGGGCCGGATCCTCGGCGGGGACGGGCATGGTCTGGTCCATGTCGGAAAGGTATAGGGGCGGCAGCGGCTTCGACAATCGGAGACGGGCGCTATCTTCCGCCCCATGTCGCCATTTTCTCCCATCGAATCCGGTCCGGATGGTTACGTCCGGACCCACCTCAGCGCTGGCATCGGCCGCATCGAGTTCTACCACCCCAAGAGCAATTCGCTCCCGGGGGCGGTGTTGCGCGAGCTGGCCACCACCGTCACCGCCATCAGCCAGGATCCCTCCTGCCGCGTGATCGTGCTGCAGAGCGGCGGCACGGGGCCATTCTGCGCCGGCGCGTCCTTCGATGAGCTCAGCGCCATCACCGACCGCGAGCAGGGGCAGCAGTTCTTCAGCGGCTTCGCCGGGGTGATCCTGGCCATGATCCGGGCCCCCCAGTTCGTGATCAGCCGGGTGCACGGCAAGGCGGCCGGCGGCGCCGTGGGGCTCATCGCCGCGTCCGACTTTTCGTTCGCGGTCGAGAAGGCATCGGCCAAGCTCAGCGAGCTCGCGGTGGGGATTGGGCCGTTCGTGGTGGGGCCGGTGATCGAGAAGAAGATCGGTCTCGCCAGCTTCAGCCAGATGGCTGTCGACGCCGACTGGCGCGATGCGGCCTGGTGCGAGCGGCGCGGGCTCTACGCCAAGGTGGTGCCCGACGTGTCGGCGCTCGATGCCGCCGTCGAGGCGCAGGCGACCACCCTCGCTGCGTGCAACCCGCAGGCCATGGCGATGATGAAGCAAGTCTTCTGGGCCGGCACCGAGCAGTGGGACACGCTGCTCGCCGAACGCGCCGCGATGAGCGGGACGCTCGTGCTCTCGGACTTCACCCGTCAGGCGATCGGCGCCTTCAAGGGCAAGTAGTCGCGCGCCGTTGGAGCGGAGGGGCTCCGGTCAGTATCGGAGCGAGAGCTGCACGCCGGCGCGTCCGTCGGGCCGGACCCACGGTACCACGGTAGCGGTCCGTGCGGGGCGCGCCACGATGTCGGCGCCCCGCTGTGACCGATTGGCCGATACGACCGCATCGATCAGCCCGATCAGCGTGACCCCGGCCGCCGCGCCTATGCCGGCGGTGAAGTACGCCCGCTGCCGTGTGGTGCGCGTATACGGCGCGGGGACCCCGTTGGGGTCGACGTACGCGATCGTCTCCGTGGTCGTGGTCTGCATGAAGGCCGCCGCCGTGGCACCACCGGCCGCCGCCATCGTGAGCAGCCCGCGCAGCGTATGCCCCGTGTAGAACTGCCCCACCCCGGGTAGGAGCGACCGCACGAAGGCCCCGCCGGGGCTGTACACGGGGCGACGCAGCACCTCGATCGCACGTCCCACCTCCACCCGGTCGTCGACGGTGGGGGCATTCACGCGATAACGTTCGAAGTCCTGCATCGCCACGGCACGATCCCCGAAGGCGGCGCGCGCCAGCCCCCGGTTGAAATACCCCTCCGGCGACTCCGGCGCCCCCTTCACCACATCGTCGAACGCGCGCACGGCCGCGGGATAGCGTCCGTCGTCGAACAGGGCGAGCCCCAGCCGGAACGCCACCTGCACATCGGCGGCGCGCCGCTGTGCCTCCGCCGGCACCAGTCGCACCAGACGATCGCGTACATCGGTTGCCTCGCGCCCGCCCGGCGACAACGTGAGGTAGCGACAGAACTCAGCGATGGACTGCACCGAATCGGCGAGTTCCTCGTGCGCGCGGGCAAGATCGTACGCAATGCGTTCGTCGCCCGGATTGAGAATGGCGGCGCGTGCAAAGGCGTCGCGCGCGGCGGCCTGATCTCCGACCAGTGCCGCCTCCTGCCCGGCCGCCGCCAGCCGGCGCGCTTCCGCGTTGTCACGCCGCGCCGCCGGAGGACCATTGGGCGGGATGGGGCACCCCGGTGCCGGGCCCACGGTGAGCGTGCGCTTGGGAGCCAGACGCGGCGGCGCCTGCTGTGCGCCCGCGGTTCCCCCCAAGACCAGCTGCACCAGCAGCATCGCCGGGAGCAGCACGCGCCTGCGTGAGGCATGCGGCATACGCTGCATGTCAGCGTACCGTGACGATGATCGAGGCACTTATTCCCTCGGACGTAACCGTGATGGTCGCCGTGCCAGGCCGAGAGCCCACCACGAGACCGGTACTGCTGACGAAGGCCACCTGTTCGTTGGACGAGCTCCAACGCACCACACGATCGGCAAGCGCATTACCGGCGTTATCGCGAATGATGGCCGTGAGTTGGACCGTGCCACCGGCAGTCACTGACGGCTCCGCCGGCGTGAGTTGAATGGCGGCAACGGCGGGGCGCTGTACCGTGACCTCACTGCTCGCGGTGACGCCTTCGACGGTGGCAAGAATCACGGCGACTCCCGGTGACAGCGCGGTGACGGTACCGGAGCCATTGACCGACGCCACGTTGGGGGCGCCGCTCCGCCACTCGACGGTTCGGCCGGCTAGCAGCGCGCCATTCTGCGCACGGAGGGTAACGCTGAGTCCTTGTGATTCCCCCGTGGTGATGCGGAGCGTACTCGGGGAGACTTGCACGCTCGCCACCGGCACGGGAATGACCTGAACAGTGGCGACGCCGGACTTGCCCTCGCTGGTGGCAACGATGCGCACGGTGCCCACCGCCACGGCGGTAACGACGCCGCTCGCGGTGACCGACGCGATCGAGGGCGCTTCGCTCGAGAAGTTCACCGGGCGACCGCTGAGAAGGTTACCCTGATCGTCGGTGACCTGCGCCTGCAAGGTCACCGTATTGCCCACGACCACACTGGTGAGCCCGGGCGTGAGCGTCACGGCACCGGCCAGTCGTGCGACCACGGTCACGGTCGCCGTCCCGGTGCGCCCTTCACTGCTCGCGGAAATGGTCACGGTACCGGGGGCGAGCGCCGTGAGTACGCCGGTCGCCGACACGACGGCCACGGCCACATTGCTCGAGCCCCACGAAACCGCGCGCCCGGAAAGCATGGCGCCGTCGGCATCGCGCAGCGTGGCGCTCAACTGGCGCTCGCCGCTCACCACGACGGTATCGCGCGCGGGCGATACGGTCACCGATTGCACCGGCGGCAGCGCGACGGTCACTGCGACCTGCGCGGTACGCCCATCGCATGTGCCGGAGATGGTTGCAGCGCCCGGCGACACCCCGGTCACCACGCCGGCCGCATCCACGCGCGCCACCGCCACATCGCTGCTGCTCCACGTGACGGCGCAGCTGGCCAGCGCGGCGCCCTCTGCATCGAGCGGCGTCGCCGTCAGGCGTACGTTCCCGCTCACGAACACGGCTGCCTGCGCGGGGGTCACGCGCAACGACGCCACCGGCCGTGGTGTAACGGTCAGGGTGGCGACGGCGCTCTTGCCCATGCTGGACACGGCAATGCGCACATCACCCGGCGCGGAGGCCGTAACCACCCCTGCCGTGGAGACGGTGGCCACGGCGGCGTTGCTCGTGGACCACGTGAGCACCGGTGCGGTGATGAGATTCCCCTCCGCATCACGCGCCTGGACGCCCAGCGTCACGGTGCTGCCGGCGCGAACGATGGCGGTTGGGGGCGTCACGACGAGGGAGGCCACATCCGTGGTCACGGCGGTGCTTTCGGTGCAGGCGGTAGCGACCGTGAGCACCACCATGATCAGAACCGCCGTGATCGCGTATCCCATGCCGTCGAGCAAACGGCGCCATCGCGTCATTGGCACTGGGTGCGGTACCCGGTCCATCATGGGGTCACCGTGATGCTGAGGGTGGTCGACTTGCCTTCCGACGTCACGGTGATGGTGGCGGTGCCGGCAGCCACGGCGGTGATCAGCCCGGACGCGGAGACCGTGGCCACGTTGGTGTCGCTGCTGCCGTACGTGATGGTGCGCCCCGTCAGCACGTTGCCACCGGCATCCTTGAGCACCGTGGTGATCTGGGCAGTCGCCGCGACCGTGAGCGACGTGGATGGCACCGATGCTTCGACCGTCTCTACCGGAACCGGTGTGACGGTAAGCACCACGCCATCGCTCTTGCCTTCGCTCGTGGCGGTGATGGTCACGGTGCCGGCCGCGAGTGTGGTCACCACACCGCTGGCGCTGACCGTGGCGATGGCTTCGTCACTGCTACTCCACGTGACCGTGCGGCCGGTGAGCACGTTATTGGACGCATCGCGCAGCACCGCACTCGCTTGCACCGTGGCGCCGACAGTGACGGAGCTATCGGCGAGGCGCGCTTCCACGGAGTCCACCGGCACGGCACTCACCGTAAGCACCACCCCATCGCTCTTCCCTTCGCTCGTGGCGGTGATGGTCGTGGTGCCTGCCGACAGCGTGGTGACGAGCCCGCTCGCGTTCACCGTGGCCACCGCAACATCACTGCTGCTCCACGTGACCGTGCGGCCGGTCAGCACGTTGTTTCCGGCGTCGCGCAGCAC
>CAZNZG010000100.1:9335-11771 GCA_964577455.1 uncultured Gemmatimonas sp.
CGCGCAGCACCGCGGTGGCCTGCACCGTGGCGCCGACGGTGACGGAGCTATCGGCGAGACGCGCGTCGACCGTTTCCACCGGCGCCTCGGCAATCGTGAGCACGACGCCGTCGGACTTTCCTTCGCTGGTCGCGGTGATGGTCACGGTACCGGCAGCCAACGCCGTCACGAGCCCGGCGCCATTCACGGTCGCCACGGATGCGTTGCTGCTGCTCCACGTCACGGGGCGGTCCGTGAGCGTCGCCCCGGCGGCGCTCCGCAACACCGCGGTAGCCTGCACGGTTTGACCGGCGAAGATCGTGGAATCGGCCAGGCGCGCCTCGACGGAATCAACGGGGACCAGCGTGACCGTGACGGAGGCGGAGCCGCTGCGCCCTTCACTCGTGGCCGTGATGCTCGTGGTGCCCGGCGCCACTGCCGTGACCACGCCGCTGCCGCTCACCGTCGCCACGCCAGTATTGCTGCTGCTCCAGACGATCGTGCGCCCCGAGAGCACAGTGTTGTTCGCGTCACGCAGCACGGCGGTGGCCGTGGTGGTGCTGCCCACCGTGAGCGTGGAGCCGCCCAACGACACCGACACACTGTTCACCGGCGCCGGCGACACCGTGAGCGTCACCACGTCGCTCTTGCCTTCGCTCGTGCCGGTAATGATCGCACTCCCCGCCGCCAGAGCGGTCACCACACCGCTGGCGTTCACGGTGGCCACCGTCGTGGCACTGCTGCTCCAGATCACCGTGCGACCGGTCAGCACCGTGCCGTTCGACGAGCGCAACACCGCACTGGCCTGCACCGTTTCCCCGACCACGATCGACGAATCCGTGAGTGTGACCAGCACCGAGTCGACCGGCATCGGCGAGACGGTCACCGTGGCCGTTCCGCTCTTCCCTTCGCTCGTGGCGGTAATCACCGACGTGCCCACGGCGACTGCGGTGACGACTCCGGCTCCCGACACGGTGGCCACCGACGGCGAGGCGCTGCTCCACGTGACCACGCGCCCGGTGAGTACACCGCCGACCGAATCGCGCGTGACCGCCGTGGCCTGCGTGGTGGTGCCCAGCACGATCGACGGCGAAGCGAGCGTGACCACCACCGCGCTCACCGGGACCGGCGACACCGTTACCGTGGCCGTGGCGCTCTGCCCCTCGCTCGTGGCCGTGATGGTGGCCGTGCCCGGTGCCACCGCGGTGACCAGACCGCTGCCGCTCACCGTCGCCACACCGGTCGCCGACGAGGTCCAGCTCACGGCGCGTCCGGCGAGCACGTCGTTGTTGGCAGCGCGAGTGACAGCCGTTCCCTGAGTGGTCTGCCCCACCAGCAGCGCCGAGGATGCCAGCGTGAGCGACACGGTCGCCACCGGCGTGGGGCTTACCGTCAGCGTGGCTTCACCCACGATGCTTTCCACCGTGGCGCGGATGACAGCGGTGCCGTTGGTGAGCGCCGTCACCACGCCCGCCGCCGAGACGGTAGCCACGGCGGTGTTGGCACTGCTCCAGGCGACGGTGCGCCCCGTCAACACCTCGCCGCTCTGGCTGCGCGCGACCGCCGACGCATTCGTCGTTTGTCCCGGGAGGATGTTCGTGGCCGCGAGGGCCACCGCGACCGCCGCCACCGGCACCGGTGTGACCTGTACGGTAGCGCTGCCCGCCACACCGTCGACGGTCGCGGTAATGACGGCCGAACCCGGCGCCACCGCGCGAATACGGCCATTGCTCGCCACGACTGCGACCGCCGGATTGTTGGATGACCAGAGCACCACGCGCCCTTCGATCGAGGCATTGTCGGCGCCACGCGCCACTGCCGTGAGATCTCGGCTGTCGCCGACGAAGAGCGCATTGGTGGCGGGAGTCACCGTTACGGCCGCCACTGCCGCCCCGCGTACCACGACCGCCGCGGTACCGAGCCGTCCTTCGGCGTTCGCGAAGAGCAACCCGGCGCCGGGGCTGATGCCGCGCACGGTGCCATCGGCCGCCACCGAAAAGAACGCCGGCGCACCGCTGATCCACGTGATGGGACGTTGCGGGAGCACCGCGCCCGCGGCGTCGAGCGCCTGCGCGCTGGCCACCAGACTGTTTCCTGCCAGCAGATCGATCGACACGGGCGCCACACGCACGGAAACCACGGGCGATGGCGACACCACAACCGTAGCGGATCCCGTGCGTCCCTCGCTGGCAACGGTGATGGTGGCCGATCCCGGGGCCGCAGCCGTTACGGTACCATCACCGCCCACGCGAGCCACGGTCTCGTTGCTGCTGGCAAAGGTGAGCGGCCGCCCTGTGAGCAGGGTGCCAGTGGCATCGGTGATCTGCACGCTGAGCCGGACCGTCTGCCCCACGGTGATCGACGATTGCGACGGCGACACGATCACGGCACTGACCGGGCGCGGGCGCACCACGACCTCACTGGCGCCGCTCCTGCCGCCATTCGACGCCGTAATGG
>CAZNZG010000101.1:0-11740 GCA_964577455.1 uncultured Gemmatimonas sp.
TCGGGCGCGCGGATGGCGCCCGGATCAACGGCTCTGACCCCGCGAACGGGGGAGTCGTCGCTTACTTGTGGCGGAAGGTGATGCGGCCGCGATTGAGATCGTACGGCGACACTTCGACCGTCACCTTGTCACCCGCGAGGATGCGGATGCGGAACTTGCGCATCTTGCCGGCGACGGTTGCGAGGATCTCGTGACCGTTCTCGAGATTGACGCGGAACATCGTGCTGGGGAGGACGTCGGTCACGACGCCCTCGAATTCGATCATGTCCTGCTTCATGCGGAATCCTGGGCTGAGAGGAGAATCAAGCCGGCGTCACATCATCGACGTGACGGTGCTCATCGAAAGCCTGCTGCAACTGCGCCATGCACCGGTCGGCGAGTTCGGTCGAGGTAAACCCTTCGCCCTCGGTGCCATTGGGGTGCCAGTGCCAGCTGGTCTCGCTCTCTGCCGACACCACCAGTGATTCTTCCCACAGCGAGACGGGTGTGGGGGGGACGCGGCGGGCGCCAAGTCGCTCAGGCACATGATCGCCACGGGCTGCGATGGTGCCGTGCCAGACGATGGCGAGGAGCTGCCCACCGGGCGGCACTGCGTTGCCGTTGCGAATGTGCGCGACGGTCAGCGCGACGGGGCCGAGCTGCACGATGCAGCGATCCGGCGACAGGCGCAACGTGGGGGCTTCACACGATTGCGCGGTGGCATACCGTCGGGCGTGTGCGACGACCGAGTCGGTCAGCTTGGAGAATTCCCGACCACCAACCGACAGGGCGCGGTGCGACGTAAGGAAATTGGTACGATCGGGGCCGAAGCGGGCTTCGGACGCGGGTACCGGCGAGGCGCGCTCGATCACGGGACCTCCTGACTGGGGAAACGACGACGCGTGGGAGTGAGGTGCACTCCCACGCGCAAAACCGTTGTCGAGCGTGCTCAGCGAGCGCGCGTGACGTTCTCGGCCGCCGGACCCTTCTGGCCCTGCACGATGTCGAATTCGACGGTCTCGCCTTCGGTCAGCGACTTGAAGCCGTTGCCCTGGATGGCGGAGTGGTGAACGAAGCAGTCCTTCTGGCCGTTCGAGGGCGTGATGAAACCGAAGCCCTTGGCGTCGTTGAACCACTTCACAGTGCCGGTCGTACGCATGCTGTACTCCTGAATGATGGATCTATGCTGGATCTGTCGGAGCACAGGGTCCTGAAGACTCGAATGCAAAACGAAACCGACTTCCACCTGCTCGTGATCGCCCTCACGATGGGCGCCATCTATTGGTGATGGCTACGGTGCAAACACAAAAGGGCCCGCTCGCTTTGGCAGGCCCGTTTGGTCGGAACTTGTCCACGCGCCTGTATGAACTGCTGCGCGTGCATCGCTGAAAAGAAAGGTAGGGAGGTGGACGCGGCGAAGCAATGCTTTGGGGTGAAATCGTCGCGCAAAAGGGCTTGGCAAACGCTACATGGCCGAGTACGCCGGGCTACTTGCCCGCTTTCACGGGCGCAATTGCCCCAGCAACTGCTTCACCGCCGCCTCCAGCTGACTGTCGATCCCGCGATAGCTCTCGCCGACAGGACGCGTGACCGGCACATCCACGGGCCGCGGCACCAGCTCCATGTTGCGTCCCGCGTGATCGTCCACGCGAATGAACGGCAGGCGCAGCGACGTGCCGTCCACGAGGGTGATGTTCGACGTGTACACGATCCAGCCGGCCGTGGGTTCGCCCACCACCTTGCCCAGGCCGAGGGTGCGATATCCCTCGGTGAAGTCCTCGCCATCGGAGAGCGTGTGCTGATTCGTCACCAGCACGGTGGGCTTCTCCAGTGCGCGTTGCCCGAGCTGCGTACGCGCTGGCACCGACACGGACCCACGGGTGGTCATCGTCATGTACGGTTTGCGTGCGAAGACGTCGAGCGCATACGCGTTCACGAAGCCGCCGTTGTTGTTGCGCACGTCGATCACGACCCCCTCGTGCGCGAAGTTCTCGGCGTCGAGGTCGAGAGAGAGGCGCGCCAGCGACTCCTCCCCCATGTCGAACATGTGCACGTACCCGAGCCGGCCGTTCGAGATCTTCGCCACGTAGGCGCGGCGCTCCTCCACCCACTGCCGGTACACCAGCCCCTTCTCGGTGTTGGTGTTGATCGGCCGCACGCTCACCGAGCGTACCGCCGATCCGTCACGGACCTCGAGGACAACCCGACGGCCCACCGTATTGGCGAGCAACGAGTCGAGATTGTCGCCGCGCGCGATCGGGCGGCCGTCGACGCGCAGGAGCTGCGCCCCCACGGGAATCCCCGCAATGGCCGCCGGCCCCAGCGCGATCACTTCCTGCACGCGCAGCACGCCCTCCCGCTCGTACACGGCGCGATCGAAGCGTACACCGAGCTTGCCCACGGGCGCCGCGGCAAAACCCGTGGGGCCGCTCGCTCCGCTGTGCGAGGCATTGAGCTCCCCCACCATCAGCTGCAACAGGCGGCGCAGCTCGTCGGGCGTGTGCGCCGCGCGCACACGGGGCGCGAAGCGCTCGCGGACGCCGTTCCAGTCCGTCCCGTGCATCTCGGGATCGTAGAACTGATCGCGCTGCGTGGCCCACGCCTGTTCGAAGGCCACCAGCTTGTCGGTGTGAAAGTCCACATCCAGATCGGCACTCACCGCCACGGTGCGCGAGGCGCCACCCGCAAGCGGCACGATGGCGATCCGTCCCGCATCGCTGTACCAGAGTTCGCGACTGTCGGGAGAGAAGCCGATCACGCTCTTGGCGCCGCTGCTGGTGGTGAGCTGACGCGGTACCGCCGGCTCGCGTGAGAGTTCGTCGAGCGACCACGCGTAGAGATTGGGCTGGCCGCCGCCGGCACTCGCGAGCACCAGCGAGCGCCCGTCCGGCGCGAGCGCCATGCCATTGATGTCGATCCCCGGGTCGAGGATCGTGGCGCGCGCGCGGATGCCCTCGAAGACGATGCGGGTGGGGCCGCGGGCCGGCACCGTGGCCGACGTCGCGCTCGCGGCCTCACGGCGTGTCATGCTGTCGGGACGAACGCTATCGCGGCGAACGCTATCGCGGCGAACGCTGTCACGCGGTGCGGGCTGCGTGAAGAGCTCACGGAACCGATCTTCGCGGAAGCGGGGCGTGCGCGGGACAAGATCCACGCGCACGAGGCGCGCGGGTTCGGTGCGCTGGCTGGTCAGGAACAGCAGGGAGCTGCCATCGGGGCTCCACTCCAGGTTGCCGCTGTTGGAGCTCGCGAGAAAGCTCACGGCGCGTGCTTCTCCGCCGGCCGCCGGAACCACCCAGGCGTTCGTGAACCCGCGTGCCCCCCGCGAGAGATAGGCCACATACGCGTTGTCGGGCGACCAGCTGATGACGCGGGCCCCGTCGAACGGCGCGCGACCGAAGAGCCCGTCCGCGAGCTTGCGATCGTTCGTCCCGTCGGCATGAACCACGCGCAGCTCGCGGCCGTCCCGGGTGTAGGCAATGAGACGGCCGTCACGCGAGGGCATCGGCGTGGAGGCATCACCGCTCGTGGTGAGCGGTCGCGTGGCGCCGGTGGCCACGTCGTGCAGCATCAGGCGGCCGCCGCTGGCCGTCCACTGCACGAACACGATGGCGCGATCGCCCGTCAGCCATCGCGCCTGCTTCTCGATGGCATCGCTCCGCGTGAGCCGCACGGCATCGCCGCCCTCGCGGGCATCGGCAGCCCAGAGCTCTCCGCGGCCGATCAGGGCGAGCTTCTTCGCGTCACCGGAAAGCTCGGCGATCAATCCCTGCGTGATCGTCAGGCGTTCCACACCGCGCGACGCGCCGGTTCCGCGCAAGGTGACCGTCAGGGGCTTCGACGTACGCGTGCGCACGTCGTACGTCCAGATGCCGAAGTCGCGCTCGAACACGATGGCGCTGCCGTTGGCGGCGATCTGCGGCCAGAGCAGACGCCCACCCGTGAAGTCGGTGAGACGGGTGGCGGCACCACCCTCTGTCGGTCGGGACCAGAGGTTCTCGTGGCCATTGCGATCGCTCATGTAGTACACGGTGCGCGCATCGGGCGACCACATCGGCCACAGATCCTTGCTGCCCCCCTCTTCGGAGAGGCGGCGGTACGACGGCGCCTCGGCGCCGCCACTGCGCACGAGCCAGAGCTCCGCTTCGTCGAGGTGTGAACGGCCCTTCCGCCACCACTGGCCGCTGGCTGTGCCGCGTGCCGACACCGCGAGCAGGTTGCCGGCGGGTGCCGGAGCCCCGAAGAACTCCGATGCATACCGGTCACCCGCCACGAGCATCGGCGTGCCGCCCGTCATGGGCACCCGATAGACGTCCTGCATGCCGGAAATGTCCGACGAAGCCGAGTGGAAGTAGAGCCACCGGCCGTCGGCGGACCAGGCGGACAGTGACTCGGCCACGTCGTCGAAGGTGAGGCGACGCAGCTGGCCGGTGGGCAGGTCGAGCAGGTAAATGTCACCGTTGCCGGTCCGTGTGCTCACGAAGGCCAGCTGCCGGCCATCGGGTGAGTACAGTGGTCGCGATTCGTTTGCCGGATGCGACACGAGCAGGCGGGCGTCGCCGCCAGCAGCGCTGACGGTCCAGATATCCCCACCGGATACGAATGCCACTTCGCGGGCATCCGGTGACAGCGCCGGTTCGGCGAGCGCCGGAGCGGCGACCGGCTGGGTGATCGCCGTGCGGGGCACGCCCACGGTGAGCGAACAGGCGACCACCGTCGCCATGCGGAAATCGGGGAAGTTGCGCATGCGCAAAGCTTGCCCCGCCCTCGTCCAGCGTCTAGCTCTGAACACATGATTGCCCGTCCCCTTCCCGTACCCGAACGGCTCTCCTACGCGGCACTGATCGAGCGGCACGAGGCCATCCTGTTCGATGCCTACGGCGTGCTCGTGAACGCCGCCGGTGCGCTGCCCGGTGCAGCGGCGGCGGTTTCGTTGCTCCTCCGCCGAGAACAGCCATTTCTCGTGGTCACCAACGATGCCTCGCGGTCGCCGGAGCGTGCGTCCGCCCGCTTCACGAAGCTCGGGATTCCGGTGCGTCCTGAGCATGTGCTGAGCTCGGGGATGCTGATCGCGCCGGCACTGGAGGCGCATGGCATGCACGGCAAGCGGGTGGTGGTGCTCGGTACCGGCGACTCGGCGAACTATGCGCGACAGATCGGTGCGCTGGTGGTGGATCCCGACGTCACCGATCCGGCCGATGCCGTGGTGATTGCCGACGAGGGCGGATTCGATACGCTCGGGATGCTCGACGACACCCTCAGCATGATCCTCGCCGGGCACGCGCGTGGACGCACGCCGCTGCTGCTGCTCGCCAATCCCGATCTGGTGTATCCATCGGGCGCGGGCACCTTCGGCCTCACCGCCGGGTCACTGGCGGGGATGCTCGAGCGAGCGCTGCAGCTGCTGCTCGGCGACGCTGCCCCCACGTTCGACGTGCTGGGCAAGCCGGCGGCGCGCCATTTCGAAACGGCACTCGAACTCGTGGGTACACGCAACGCCGTGATGCTGGGCGACACCCTCCACACCGACGTGGCCGGTGCGCACGGTGTGGGGATCGCCAGTGCGATCGTGCTGACCGGCGTCACCACACCGTCGCAGGCCCTGCAGGGCGGGCTGCATGCTCCGCGCTACGTGCTCGAGGGGCTCCAATAGTGCGCGCATTCGTCGATGACCTCCTCGCAGACCGGACGCACTCATGATCAGATCAAAGCGATCGCTGGCCTTTCATGCGGGTGCGGCGCTGCTCGTGCTCTTCGAACTGGCCAACGTGTATTTCATCATGCCGCTCCCCGGCAGCCAGCGCACCCGCAGTCTCGAACTGGCCTATGCGCTGTACAGCTGGCGTTGGGGGATCCGTGGCCTGGCGCTCGTGCTGATGGCGGCGGGTTTGCCGGCGATGTGGCGCGGTGCGCATCGGTATGCGCTCGCCGCCTGGCTGCTCGTGGCGGGAGCGGCAACGTACGCGTTCAACTTCCGCATGGCCGCGGATCAGATGTTCCGGCAGCCAAACGTCGTACGGCTGGTACCGCTCGTCGAGAACGGTGTGGCGATGGATCGCCTCGTGGTCGGTGTCGAAATCGACGGACAGGCGCGGGCGTATCCGCTGCAGTTCATCGGCTACCACCATCAGGTGCGCGACACCGTCGCCGGGCGTGATGTGCTGGTGAGCTATTGCACGGTCTGTCGTACTGGTCGGGTGTTCTTGCCGCTGGTGGAGGGCAAGCGGGAGACCTTTCGGCTCGTGGGGATGGACCACTTCAATGCGATGCTCGAAGACGCGACGACCGGCAGTTGGTGGCGACAGGCCAACGGTGAGGCGGTGGTGGGGCCGCGCAAGGGCACGGTCATGGAAGAGGTGCCCAGTCGGCAGGTGACGCTGCGGCAATGGGCCGCGCTGTATCCGCACACGCTGGTGATGCAGGCGGATTCGGCGTTCCTCGAGGAGTACGACAAGGACTACGCCTTCGAGCGGGGCACGAGCCGCAAGACGCTCACCGGTACCGATACGGCGTCATGGCGCGAGAAGAGCTGGGTGGTGGGGCTCACCGTGAAGGGACAGAGTCGCGCCTACGACTGGAATCATCTCGAGCGCACCAAGGTGATCAACGACGTACTGGGTGGGGTCCCGATCGTCATCGCCCTCGCCCGCGACAGCGCAAGCTTCTTCGCCTTCGAACGGCCCTCTCCGTCCGTGCCCTTCGCGATCGAGCGCGACTCGCTCGTTGCCCTCGGTGCGGCGGATGGCGCGCGCTACGCCCTGAACGGCAAGGGGCCGGCGGGCACGCTGGTACCACTCAACGCCAGTCAGGAGTTCTGGCACAGCTGGCGCACCTTTCAGCCAACCACCGATCGGTTTCCGCGTGAAGCGGGTTCGCGCCTCGGGGACATGGAGCCATGACGAAGCTCCCGTGGCGCCTGCTGCCATGCCTCTTGGCGGCCCTCGGCCTGCTCGGTGCCTGCGCCCCCGGGCGGAGTTACCCGGCAGAACGGGCGGTGCTGCGCGCGGCGCTCATGGAGCTGTTCTCCCGGCGGGAGCAGGCGCAGGCGATCACCGTCTGGCACGATCCGCGGGAGCAGGCCCCCACGCTCTCGTACTACGGAGGACCATACGACCACCACGACACGTTGCAGCTGCAGGTCGTGGACACCACGGGGTTGGGTCTGCCGTTCCGTGTGGAGCGCACCACGCTTCGCGAGGTCGAAACGTATTTCAGGGCGAGACCCAAGGGGTGGGATGCGTGGCTGGCCGACCACCCCGGCAACGCCGGGATCGTGGAGGTGACCAAACCGCGCATGTACGCCGACTCGGCGGTGATCGTGGTCGGTCGTGCCTGTGGGGAGATCTGTCGCAGTGCATGGCGCGTGGTGGTGGCGCGTCGTGATACCAGCTGGGTGGTCCAGCGGGTCGACGTGCTCAACGTGCTGCGCTGACGCGGTCGTCCATCGTTCCCTTCGCTTCCCGTTTCCGTGCCTTCCGTGAACCCCGTGCTCGCTGAGCTGCCACTGTGGCGCAGTGTGTCACCGTCCGACTGGGACGACGCACTCGCCGGGTACGAGCAGGCGATCGGTGCCTTGCCCAGCGGTCGTCTGTCGGCTCTCGACAGCTGGTATCGACACGAGCTGCCAGTGGCGGTGGCGTCACGCACGCCCCGCCATCTCACGCACGACGAGATGGTGCGTGTCACGGAGTGGAAGATGGCGCGTGGGGTGTGGCGCGCGCCCAATCTGGTACTGGTGCGCCAGAACGCACCGGGCGCGGTCGAGGACGCCACGATGCTCGCCTCGTCGTTGACCGATGCGTTGCCCAAGGCGCTGGCCGCCGTGTCGGTGTTGCGTGGCGTGGGACCGGCCACGGCATCGGCGGCGCTCGCGGTGCTGGCGCCGGAACGCTTCCCCTTTTTCGATGAAATCGTGGCGGGGCAGGTGACGTCACTTGGACCGGTGGCCTGGACGGCCACCTTCTACCGCAAGTACGCCGCCGCCCTCGTGGCACGCGCAGCCGACCTTCCGACCGGATGGCATGCCACCATGGTGGAGCGGGCACTCTGGGCCCATGGGGTCAACGCGGGGGTACGGGTATGAGCGGGCATGCCGGTGAGGGGACTTTGCCGCCCGTGCTCGCGGCCGACGCCGTCATTTGCGGCGCGGGGATTGCCGGGATTGCCGTGGCGCACGCCTTGAGCACCGTGCACGGGTATTCGCGTGTGCTGCTGGTGGACGACCAACCGCCGCTCACGCTCACCAGCGACAAGAGCACGGAAGCCTACCGCAACTGGTGGCCGGGGCCGGACGATGCGATGGTGGCGCTGGTGAATCGCAGCATCGACCTGCTGGAGCAGTGGGCCGACCGCAGCGACAACCGTTTTCTCCTGAATCGTCGCGGCTACGTGTATGCGACCGCGCGACCCGAGCGCGCCATGCAGTTCGAGGCCGATGCGGCCCTGGCCGCGGCGCAGGGGGCCGGCCCCACGCGTGTCTATCGGTCGCTCGCCGATGCGGCGATGTACCGTGCCTCGTCGCATGCGGGCTATCGTGATCATCCCGATGGCGCCGACCTCTTCCTCGATCGCGAAGCCATTCGGGCCCACTTCCCGTGGCTGTCGCCGGACATCTGCGCGGTGCTGCACGCGCGTCGCTGCGGATGGTTCAGCGGGCAGCAGCTGGGCATGATGCTCCTCGAAGAAGCCAAGGCCTGTGGCGCGGAACTGCTGGCCGGTCGCGTCCAGCGTGTGGGAACCGTGGGGGGGCGCGTCGCGCAGGTGGAGGTGGCCGCCACCAACGGGGGCACGGTGCGCATCGATACGTCGTGCTTCGTCAATGCCGCGGGTCCGTTTGCCAAGCACGTCGCGGCGCTGTGTGGTGTGGAACTCCCGCTCTTCAGTGAGGCACACTACAAGATCGCCATCGAAGACGCGCTGGGCGTGGTCGATCGCAACACGGGCCTGGTGATTCTCGACGACGCGCAGACGTTGGCATGGAGCGATGACGAAGCGGCCGAGCTTGCGGCGGACGACAGCACGCGCTGGCTCACGGAACCGCTTCCCGCCGGGATTCATCTGCGCCCGGAGGGGTATGGCCATGCGAAGACGGTGCTCATGCTGTGGGACTATCACAGCGCGCATCGGTTCGACACGCCGGAGTATCCGCTCCCCGACGATCCGTTCTACCCCGAGGTGGTGCTGCGCGGCATGACGGCGCTGGCCCCCGGGTTGGCGGCCTATCTCGAACGACTGCCCCACGCCTACGTGGACGGCGGCTACTACACGAAGACCGAGGAGAACCGCCCGCTCGTCGGCCCGATGGGTGTGGACGGCGCGTGGGTATGTGCCGCCTTTTCGGGCTTCGGTCTCATGGCTGCCCCTGCCGCCGCCGAACTGCTGGCGCAGCAGATCATCGGCACGCCACGGCCTGCGTACGAACGCGCGTTTCTCCCCTCGCGGTACGACGATCCCGCCTATCGCGCGATGCTCGCCAATTGGGGGAGCACGGGGCAGTTGTAACTGAGAAACAGCGTAAAGGGTAATGGGAAAAGGGCAGAGGTCCCTCCCTTTTCCCATTACCCCTTACGCCGTTTCGAGGGAGCTGGGGAAGGCGCACGCTCTACGCCTTTCCCGTAACCCCTTACGCCGTTTCTCAGTTAAACTGTCCCCTCCGCTCCCTCGCATAGTCCGCGAACCGTCTCGGTGCGTGGCCGGTGATCTGCTGCACGGCTTCGGTGATGCGGGCGGCGTAGCCGAGCTTGAAGTAGGAAAGAATGAGCAGCAGGAACTCCACGTAATCGCCGGATAGTCCCGCCTGACGCAGTGGTGTGCACAGCGCGTCGGGCGGCACGTCCACGTACTCGATGCGACGGCCGGTCACGTCGCTCAGGATGGCCGCCACCTCGTGGTGGTCGAGCGCTTCGCTTCCGGTGAGATCGAAGGCCTGATCGTCGAACCGGCTCGACGTAAGCAGAACGGCGGCGACGGCGGCGATGTCACGCGCGTCGATGAAGCTGCCCTTGGCGTTGCCGGTTGGCAGGAGGATCTGCCCCTGCTCGCGGATAGGCTGCCCCCAGAATGTTTCGAAGTTCTGCATGAACCAGTTCGGCCGGATGATGTTGTAGCGCAGGCCCGCCTGCTCGAGAACTCGCTCCACCCGGCGGAGCGGTGCCGACTCGTCGGCGTCAGCGCCCATGGCCGACATCAGGACCAGCTTCTCGACGTGGTGCTGGCGTGCCGCCTCGATGACAGGCACCAGCAGTTCGTCCTGGTTGGTATGTCCCGGCGGTGCCATCAGGAACGCTGCCTGCACGCCCTCCAGCGCCTCGGCGATGCCCTCTCCCGACAGCAGGTTCACCTGCACGTGCACCTGCGTGTCGTGCTCCGGCGCGTGCCGCGTGCCGCGCCGTACCGTGTGCCCTGCCTGTTCGAGCAGCGGGACCAGCGCGCTGCCCACGTTTCCGTTCGCTCCAATGACCAATACGGTACGCACTGCCATCTCCCTGTGGTGGTGGACTCGATCAACCGCAGGGATGATGACGGGGGGATGCTGTACGAAATATGGCAAAACGTCCATATTTAATGTTCAGTCGTACGGATTTACGGACTTTTGCCGTCTGTTCCAGTGGACATTCTCACGAACATCCTGAAGGAAGCCGGTCTGGAGAAACGCCTGCTGGACCTGCGCCGTCTTGACGACGCGGTGGCGCTCCAGTTCCCGTGCGACCGCAGTATCGGGGTCCACATTGCGGTGCAGGGACCGCTCTGGATTCACAGCGAACGGCGTGCGGAACCACTGCATCTCGATACGGGCGACATGGCATTCATGGCGCGCGGGCATGGCCATGTGCTGTCCCGGAATGCCTCACCCACGGCGGTGCCGACGACGGCGGTGCCTGAACGCGCCGGCGAGGCGCTTGGCCTTGGCGCCGTGTCGGGCAGCCGTGTGATCAGCGGTGCCTATCAGCTCTGGCATACCCCGCTGCACCCGCTGTTCGGCCAGCTCCCCGACTGGTTCGTACTCCGTGCCGATGAGGTGCCACCGCTCTCACCGCTGGGGTTGACCGTGGGGCTCATGCGCGAGGAGCTCTCCTCGCCGCAACTGGGCAGTGACCGCGCGCTGCACGGTCTCCTCGACGTGGTCTTCACCTATCTGCTGCGCAGCATGCTGACGCGCATGGAGCACGACACCGGCTTTGCCCACGCCATGCACGATGCGGCGATTCAGCAGGCCGTGGCGCTCATGCATGATGACTGCGCGCATCCGTGGACCCTCGACGAGCTGGCTTCCAGCGTTGGGCTGTCGCGTACGCTCTTTGCCGAACGCTTCCGTAGCGCCACCGGCGACACCCCGCTGCAGTATCTGCGCGTCGTGCGGATGCAGCGCGCCATTCGCCTGCTCGATGCACGCTCCACCACGCTCGAACACGTGGCCCACGCCGTGGGGTATCAGGACGCCTTCAGCTTCTCCAAGGTCTTCAAACGCACCGTTGGCCTCTCCCCCCGCGATTTCCGACGAATGAACCGTCGGGATGAGGAGTCCTCCCATCGCTTCCGGGCCAGTTGAGCCCCTCCCTCTCTTTTCCCATAACCCTTTCCGCCGTTTCAGTTTCACTTACTCTTTTCCCATTCCCCTTTCCGCCGTTTCACTTTCGCTCGCTCTTTTCCCATTCCCCTTTCCGCCGTTTCTTCTCCCCCCCCATGCCCCTCCCCGACCTCTTCCACCCCGACGGTGTCACCTCCGTGCTCTCCCGTCTGCACGCACTGTCGCCGGAGGCTA
>CAZNZG010000102.1:0-11599 GCA_964577455.1 uncultured Gemmatimonas sp.
GCGCGTCGCGATCGCATTGCGCCGTCGGTCTTCAACGTGACTGGCAGCGTGGAACGCGTCATCCGTTACCTGACGTCGCAGCCGGCAGGGTCGATCGCTGTACAGGTGGAGATCGAGAGCCCGGAGTTGTATGTCCTTGCCGATCCCGATCGGGTCGAACAGGCGATCATCAACCTCGTCAAGAACGCGCGGGATGCCATGGAGGGACGTCAGGGGGGTATCACCGTCACGGTTTGTGCGGCGAACGGTGCACTTGATGGCCGTGATGCCGTGTGCGTGCGCGTGTCAGATACCGGCGCCGGTATGGATGCTGCCACTCGGTCGCGGGTGTTCGAGCCATTCTTCACCACAAAGGGGCAGGATCGCGGCACCGGTCTTGGGCTCTCGATCGTTCATGGGGCGGTCCTGCACGCTGGTGGTCGCATCGATATCGAGAGTGCTCCGGGCCAGGGAACCCGCGTGACGATGCTGTTGCCGCGAGGCGAAGCCCCCACCCAGCCCACGCTGCCGACGGGGAACGCGTTTGCGGATTTGGCGAACACCCGAGTGCTGGTGGTTGATGACGATCCACTCGTCCGCCGCGTGGTGGTCCGCATTCTTGCCAAGCATGGACTGCGCGTGCTCGAAGCGGGTGATGCGGACGAGGCACTGGCGCTCCATGCCGCGCTGCCCACCGACGAGCAGATCGAGGTGCTCATCACCGATCTCGTGATGCCGGGCGCCAACGGGCGGACGCTGGCGCGCATGCTCCGCGCGCTGGACCCGGAGTTGCGAGTGCTCTACGTCTCGGGCTACGAAGCCGACACGTTTACCGACGAGCCGGACGCACCGGCCGGGATATTCGTGGCCAAGCCCTTTACCGAGGCCCGGCTGCTGAGTGCGCTTGCCGACGCACTCAGCGATACCCGTGCGTCGTGTGAATTGATGAAGTAGCCTACATGATTTCTGATGGTCTGAAGGCCGCGCGCATCCGCGTGCGGCCTTCATGCGTTCGGTCGCGAGAGTAACTTGCTCCGGTCGCGCCGTGGCTACGACAGGCCGACGTCCCCTCCATCTCCCTCCTCTCGTGATTCCAACTCTCCCCCGCCGGGCCGGCGTGTGGCGATCGCTGGTGCACCGTGCCGTACCGGCACTGGCCCTGCTGATTGCAACAGCCACGTCGGTTCAGGCCCAAGCCACTGGCACGATTGCCGGCCGCGTCGTCGATGCGGACAATGGTCAGCCGATTGCTGCCGCCCAGATCACCATCAGCGGAACGCAGTTCGGTCGCGCCACGGGCGACGACGGTCGGTACTCGCTGTCCGGTATTCCCGCGGGAACGCAGACGGTCATCATCCGCCGCATCGGCTACCAGCAGCAGTCGCGCTCTGTCACACTCCGCGCCAACGGCACGGTCACCCTCGACGTGTCGCTGGTGAAGAGCAGCGTGTCGCTAACCGGTGTGGTGGTTACGGCGACCGGTGAGGAGCGCAAGAAGGAGGTGGGCAACGCGGTGACCACGCTCAGCAGCGCCGACTTCGAAAAGGCGGGCGCCGGGAACACCCAGCAGATCCTGCAGGGGCGCTCGACGGGTGTGACCGTCCTGGCGAACGGCGGCACCCCAGGCGCCGGCGGGACGATCCGCCTGCGCGGCGTGAACTCGATCACGCAGGGAAATCAGCCGCTGATCTACGTGGACGGTATCCGTATCTTCAACGGTAACTCCCCCACGGGCGTGTCGTCCCGACAGTCGGTGTCGCCGCTCAACGACATCGCGGCTGCCGACATCGAACGCATCGAGGTGGTGAAGGGCCCGGCAGCTACCACCCTGTATGGCACCGAGGCGTCGGGTGGTGTGATCCAGATCTTCACCAAGCGCGGCCGAGATGGTGCCGCTGCGTGGACCCTCGACGTGGGTGGCGGCATCAATACCATGGGCGAGTTCGGCCCGAGCTCGGATCCGACCGGCATGTTCCTGCGGCAGTGCCGTGGTCCCAACATGGTCGACGCCAATGGCGTGCCGTTCGAGGATGCGACCTGCCCGGCCAGTGGCTCGTGGCTGCAGAATGGCTTTCTCGGCCGGTATTCGCTCGGTGTGCGCGGCGCGAGTGGCGGCATCAACTATGCGATCTCCGGGAACCTCGAGAACGAAGAGGGTGTGCTGCGCGTTGGCAGTAACAAGACCGGTGGCATGCGTGTCAACCTCGGCTTCGCGCCGGCCAAGACGGTTACGCTCGCCCTCAACTCGAGCTGGCAGCGCCGCAACACGGCGATGATCTCCGACGGCAACAGCGCCGACGCCTTCCTGCTCAACGTGTCGCGCGGTCCCGGCTCGAACTTCCGGGGCACCGGCTGCAGCACGCCGACCGTCACCTGTGTGGTGAACGACACGATCTTCTCGAAGGCCAATTCGATCGGCGGCGACCACTTCATCGTGGGTGGTACCGCCACGTGGACGCCGTTCGAGAAGCTCACGAACCGCGTGTCGGTCGGTATCGACTACAACAACACCGACCAGCGCACGATCAATCCGTTCGGCTATCCGCGCACGCCGCAGGGGCAGTACTTCCAGACCTTGTGGAACCGCCAGCTCATTACGGTGGACTACGCCACCACCTGGAAGCAGACATACTCGTCCAACTTCACGGGAACGACGTCGTTTGGCGGGCAGCTTTTCGATAGCCGCCTGAACAGCACGGACCTTCAGGGTGACAATTTCGCCGGTCCCGGCATCCCCACGCTGATCTCGGCGTCACTCCGTCAGATCACCGATGTGAACCAGCAGCGCGTGATCAACGGCGGCCTCTTTGCGCAGCAGATGATCGGCTGGCGCGATCGCCTCTTCATCACGGCCGGTGCCCGTGTAGACGGCAACAGCGCCTTCGGCCGCAGCTTCGGCCTGCAGACGTACCCCAAGGTGAGCGGTTCGTGGGTGCTGAGCGAGGAGTCGTTCTGGCCGACGAACATCATCGAAACGTTCAAGCTGCGTGGTGCCGTGGGTGAGGCGGGCAAGGCCCCTGGCGCGTTCGACGCCACACGCACGTGGAACCCGGTGGCGGCGGAGGGCGGACTGCCCGCCTTTACTCCGGGCCAGCTGGGCAATCCGAACCTCGGTCCCGAGCGCACGCGCGAAACCGAATACGGTTTCGACGCCGGCTTGCTGAATGGTCGTGTCGGTCTCGTGGTCACGGCATTCCATGCGCGCACCCGCGATGCGATCATCAACGTGGCGTATCCACCGTCGCAGGGATTCTCGGCGAATCAGCCCGAGAACGTGGGTGTTATCAAGAACACCGGTCTTGAAGCGCAGCTCACCGGTACCGTGGATCTCACCCGTTGGGCCAAGCTCGAGGCCCGACTGCAGTACACCCAGATGCGTGGTGAGGCGGTGGACCTCGGCGGTCGCGTGATCACTCTGGACGCGCTCTCTCGCAGCTATGTGCAGGAGGGCTTCCCGCTCCCTGCGTACGTGGGGCGGAAGGTCACCAACCCCGACGCGTTCGAGGCGCCGGTGATCGTCGAGAACCAGCTGCTCGGTCAGACGTTCGCCGACAAGATCATCAATCCGTCCGTCACGGTCACGCTCTTCCAGAACCTGTCGATCGAAGCGGTTGGTGAGTTCCAGCGTGGTGGACACCTGCTCAATGCGAACGGCTTCCAGAACGCGGGCCTCGGCATCTGGCAGCCCTGCTTCGCTGCGCAGAAGGCCTTGCGCGCCGCCGCCGCCGGCGATGGCTCCGCGCTCGCAACGGTCAACGCGCGCGATCGTATGCGCTGCTCGATCACGCCGGCCGAGCGCGACTACAGCTACTGGGTCGAAAGCGCCGACTTCTTCAAGTTGCGCAATCTCTCCCTCGCCTACGACGTACCCAAGCGGTATCTGCCCGGTGCACGCAGCATGACGGTCACCTTCGTGGGGCGGAACCTCTTCCGCAGCACCAACTACACGGGCACCGATCCGGAAGTCGCCGACCAGCGCACGAGCACCTTCTCGCGCCGCGACTACTACAACATCCCGCCCTACCGCACGTTTCTCTTCAGCGTGAGGACGAACTTCTGATGCCCACACTCCTCACTTCCTCCCGTCGCCGCGCCTCGCTTGCCGCATTGGCGAGTCTCGCGCTTGCCGGGTGCAGCTTCGAAGTTACCAACCCCGGTCCCCTGCTGGATTCCGATCTCAACACGCCCGGCGCGATGCCGGCGCTGGTGAACGGCATGGGCGGTGATCTCTCCAACGCCATCGGCAACTACCTCACGCGCGGTTCTCTCGCTGCATTCGAGCTCAATCACTCCGGCAACTTTGCAGCCGAGCGACAGTTCGCCACCGGTGTGATTCGTCCGGAAGATGTGAACGGCGACTGGGCACGCCTGCAGCGGGCGCGTTGGGTGGCCGAGAACGGCCTCGTGCGCATGAAGACGGTGCTCGGCGCGAACTTCGAGACCAATCCGCTCACGGTGCGCGCCTATCTCTACGCGGGCTTCTCCAACCGCTTCCTCGGCGAGAACGTGTGTGAGACCACCATCGATGGGGGAGCGCGCCAGCCGAACACCGAGCATTTCGTCCGCGCGGAGAGCCTGTTCACCCGCGCCTTGACGCTGGCACGTGCGCAGAACAACACGGCGCTTACCAACGCGGCACTCGCCGGTCGTGCACAGGTACTGGCGTGGCAGAACAAGTGGGACGCGGCGGTGGCCGATGCTGCGCTGGTGCCGGCCACCTTCCGCCACAACGCCGTGTTCTCCATCAACACCACGCGCGAGAACCTCGATCTGGCGGTTCAGACGATCAATCGCCGGGAAGTCACGGTGTTCAACACCGTCTGGGTGGCAGATCGTGATGTGCGTGTGCCGTACGACACGGTTCGCACCAGCTCCGGTGGCTTCCAAACCGGTCAGGACGGCGCCACCCGTTTCTTCCGTCAGCGCAAGTACACGACGCTCGGTGATGCCGTGGCGCTGGCGCGGGGTACGGAAATGCTGCTGATCCGCGCCGAGGCAGCGCTTCGAAGCAACGATGCGACCACGGCGATGACGCTCATCAATCAGGGACGTGCCGTTTCGTCACTTCCGGCGCTGACCGCCACGACGGTGGATCAGGCCTGGACGATCCTCATGCGTGAGCGCGGGGCCGTGCTGTGGCTGGAGGGACGTCGTCTGTGGGATCTTCGCCGCTGGCTAGCAACCGGGCGCAATACCGCGCTGCAGGGACGAAGCAACTGCGTACCGATCAGCCTCGAAGAAATCGGCGCGAATGTGAACCTGCGCTGATGCTGTTCGCCTCCGGCGCCGTGCGTTCGTCCCAAGGGACATGACGCACGCGAATACGAAACGCCGCGAACCATCGTTCGCGGCGTTTCGTTTACCGGAACGATCGCCGGGCTGTGCAGCCCGACGAATCCCGATCCGATACTTCATTCGATGAGCTCGTTCTTCTCCTCCATCGCAACCACGCTGCAGCTCCAGGCGCCATTCACGGTGCTCATGGCGCTCATCGTTTATCGCCTGTGGCGCACGTACCGCGTACGGCCCATGCGCGACCTTGCGATCGGCTGGACATTGTGGACCGGGCGGATGCTGGCAGTGAGTTATGCTGCGGCCCTGCGTGCCGCGGGCGAGGCGCCAACCGCGCCCGCGCGGCGGCTGCTTTCCGCTCTGGGAGTGGGGTTGGTGATGGCAGCGCTACCGTATCTTGTGCGCGGCACGATCCATCTGGCCAAGGGCGAGGACGATGCTCCCTCACCACATCGGCTGAGCGCCGCATTCGCCGCGGGCTTCCTGGTGATTTCCGCGCTCGTTACGCAGCCCGGTACTCCCGACGGTTGGCGACTCGCATTGCTCGTGTTCTCGAGCACGTTCTCGTTCTCGATCGCGTTCGGCTACGTGGCGTGGCGCCTGCTGCGCATGCCGGCCGATGAGCTCACCACCGGCCGGCAGCTGGCAGCCTTCGGGTTCGGCTCGTACGCGGTGAAGCAGTTGTGGAACGTGCAATCGTTCATCACGTCGGGCCCACCGGAAGCATCGGCGTCGGCGATCGCGGAAAACGTGGTCCTGATCATGGTGGCGATGGGCTCGATCGCCCTGCTTTTCGATCGCCTGCGCCAGCGGGAAGTGCAGGCGGAACGCGAGCAACGACGCCTCGAAGCCGAACTGTCGGCGCGTGAGCATATGGAAAGTCTCGGTCGACTTGCCGGTGGCGTGGCGCACGATTTCAACAACATGCTCACCGGCATTCTCGGCAGCGCGCAGTTGGCCCGCCTGGAAGCGGGGCCGAATGTGCGCGTTCTTGAAGAACTCGAGGCGATCGAGTCCACTGCCACGCGTGCGTCGGCCCTCACCAAGCAGCTGCTCACCTTCGCACGGCGGGAGCGCGTCGAACTCGTGACATTCGACGTGGTGGACCACGTGCGTGAGATTCGACGCTACATCGAGCGGCAGATGCCGGAGCAGGTGACGCTCGATATCGCATTGCCCTCCACCCCACTCGTCGTACTTGCCGACGCCTCGCGCTTCGATCAGGCGATCATCAACCTGGTGCTCAACGCGCGCGATGCCCTCCCCGGCGAACGCGGAACGATTCGTGTCGGGGTGTCGGTGGCGACGGGGGCCTTGCGGGGCGAGGACGCGGTGCGGGTCACGGTGGAAGACGACGGTACCGGTATGGACGATGCCACTCAGGCACGCATCTTCGAACCGTTCTTCACCACCAAGGGGCTGGACCGAGGTACCGGTCTCGGTCTGTCGATCGTACACGGAGCCGTGACACAAGCCGGCGGTGAGATCCGGGTGACCAGCCAGCCCGGGCATGGCACACGTTTCGACATTCTGCTGCCGCTGCACGGCACGATCGCTCCGCCACTGCCGTCGGTATCGCAGGAGCTGCCGGTGCACACGGCACGATCGCACCGTGTGCTGATCGTCGACGATGACCCGCAGGTCCGTCGCGTGTCGGTGCGGCTGCTCATGCGACGCGGTTTCGAAGTGATGGAGGCCGACAATGCGGAGTCCGCCCTCGCGATGCATGCCGCCCAGCGCAACACCGCCGCAAAGGTCGATCTGCTGCTCACGGACATCGTGATGCCCGGCACGAACGGCCGTACACTGGCTCGGCTGCTGCGTGAGCAGGATCCCGATCTCGCGGTGGCCTACATGTCGGGCTACGAAGACGAGGCACGGACCAACGAACCGATGGCGCCCGAAGGACCGTTCATCGCCAAGCCGTTCAACGAGGCCCAGCTGATGATGGGGATTCGCGATGCGCTCGACGGGCTACGGATCGACGCGCTGCCATAACGCCCAAAGGCCCGCATGAACGGAAACGGGGAGCGCCGATGATGCGGCGCTCCCCGTTTGTCGCGTTGGGTGAGCGGCCCGGTGCCGTTCACCCAACGTGCCTCCTCACCATTCAGCGCAGCACGTCCTTCGCCGCCGCCGCGACCTTGTCGGCGGTGATGCCGAACTTCTCGAAGAGCACCGGCGCCGGCGCACTTGCACCGAACGTGTCGATACCCACGATGGCGCCCGTGTCACCCACCCAACGGTACCAGCTCATGGGATGCGCTGCCTCCACCGCCACGCGCGGCACACCGGCGGGGAGCACGTGGTTGCGGTACTCCACCGGCTGCTTCGCGAACAGCTCGAGGCTCGTGCAGCTCACCACCCGTGCGTGAATGCCGTGGCCCGAGAGCTGCTCACGCGCGGCGAGGGCGATCTCCACCTCGCTGCCACTGGCGAGCAGCACCACGTTGGGAACATGGCCTGCGGCGTCGGCCACCACATAGGCGCCGTGCTTCACCCCGTCGCGTGCGCGCGACGGCTCATTGAAGTACGAGAGCTTCTGGCGGGTGAGGACGATCGCCGACGGACCGCTGCGGTGATGCAGCGCCGTGCGCCACGCCTCGCTCACTTCGTCGGCATCGGCCGGGCGCAGCACGAGCAGGTTGGGAATGCAGCGCAGCGCCGCGAGATGTTCGATGGGCTGGTGCGTGGGGCCGTCTTCTCCGAGGCCGATCGAATCGTGCGTGAACACGTAGATGGCCTGCACACCCATGAGTGCCGCAAGACGGATGGCCGGGCGCATGTAATCGCTGAACACCAGGAAGGTGCCACCGTACGGAATCACGCCGCCGTGCAGTCCCATGCCATTCATGATCGCGCCCATGGCGTGCTCACGAATGCCGAAGTGGAAGTTGCGGCCGGTACGATCCGTGGCGCTGAACGGCTGCGCGCCCTTCACGTTCGTGAGGTTGGAGCCGGTGAGGTCGGCACTGCCACCGAGCAGCTCGGGCACCACCGGAGCGATGGCGTTGATCACCACGCCGCTCGCCGCGCGGCTGGCCACATTGCCACTCTTCGCATCGAACGTGGGGAACGCGCTGTCGAGCTGCGCGGGCAATTCGCCCTTCATGCGGCGCTCGAGCTCCGTGGCGAGCTCCGGATGCGCCGCCTCGTACGCCTGCCACCGGGTCTTCCACTCGGCATGCGTGGTTGCCCGCGCTGCCGCCGCCTCGCGCCAGTGTGCGAGCGCCTCGGTCGGCACGAAGAACGGTTCGGCGGAGGGCCAGCCATACGCGCTCTTGGTGAGCGCGATCTCGTCCTTGCCCAGTGGTTCGCCGTGGGCCTTGGCGGTATCCTGCCGGTTGGGCGAGCCGAAGCCGATGTGCGTCTTGGTGATGATCAGCGTGGGACGCGTGGTGTCGGCCTTGGCTTCGGCGATGGCGGCGTCGATCGCGGCGAGGTCGTTCACATCGTTCACGTGCAGCACCTGCCAGCCGTACGACTCGAAGCGCTTCGCGGCGTCGTCGCTGCAGGTCAGTGCGGTGCTGCCGTCGATAGTGATGCCGTTGTCGTCGAAGAAGCCGATCAGTTTGCCGAGCTGCATGTGGCCGGCGTAGCTCGCTGCTTCGTGCGAGATGCCTTCCATGAGGCATCCGTCGCCGGCGATGAAGTACGTGTAGTGATCGACGATGGCGTGACCGGGGCGATTGAACGCCGCCGCGAGACTCGCTTCGGCCACGGCGAAGCCCACGGCGTTGGCCACTCCCTGACCGAGTGGGCCGGTCGTGGTTTCCACGCCCTTGGTGTGGTGCACTTCCGGGTGACCCGGCGTGAGGCTTTCCCACTGGCGGAAGTTGCGGATCTCGTCGAGGGGCAGGTCGTAGCCGGCGAGATGCAACGTGCCGTACAGCAACATCGACGCATGGCCGACCGACAGGATGAATCGGTCGCGATCGGCCCAGTCGGGTGCCGCGGGATCGTGGCGCAGGTGCTTCGCGTACAGCGCGTACGCGAGCGGCGCGAGCGCCATGGGAGTGCCGGGGTGCCCCGACTCCGCGGCCTGCACCGCGTCCATGGCCAGAGTGCGGACGGTGTCGATCGCGAGACGCACGGTCTCGGAGGACGCGGAAGCAGCAAGGGGTGACGCAGCGGACACGGATCGCTCCGGAAAGTTCGGCGAGGGTGCGGCGCGGACGGTGCGCCACAGCCCTCAAATCTAGCCTTTCCGGAGGTGCGGCGCGCCTTCGGCGCGCCTTTCATGACAACGAAGGGAGCAGGGGGAAGGCGGTCAGGGGGAAGGGAGAAACGGCGTCCGCTTCCGCTACCCGAGGTACTTCTCCCGCGTGAGCGTGAGGTGGTGCGCCATGTGGCCGGCAATCATCCACACCAATGCACGGGCCGTCACCTCCTGGCCGCTGGCGATCCCCTGCCGCGTGATCGCCACCTCGTCGAGCGAGCGTACCAGCGCCAGCGTCGCCATGCGTACGGCCAGCATTTCGCTCAGGATGTCGGCCAGGGAGCGCCGCGCCGCCCGGCTCTCCGGCACCCAGTCGTCCTGCTCGAAGCCCGGCAGCGGCGTACGATCGCCGCGCGCCACGCGCAGCAGACGGTACGAGAACACCCGCTCCGTGTCGGTCACGTGCACCAGCTGTTCGGCCAGCGTCCACTTGCCGGGGGCATACGCATGCCCCGCCCGTGACTCGGCCACGCCAGCCAGCAACGACTGCCACTCCAGTGCCTGTGCCTCGAGGAGCGCCCGCACGTCGTCGCTGCCGCGGGCGGCAAGGGCGGCGGCGGTGGCGTCGATGTACGTGATCGCATACGGGGCGTGTTCGGTAGGTTCGGGGCGATGAATGGGCATGGGCGAAAGATACGACGGGTCAGAATCCGAGCGCATGGGCGAGTCGCTCGAGCGAGGCCGGGTCGCCCACTGCCCCCTGGGCCACGCGCGCCGAGCCTCCGCCACGGCCGCCCACCGCCTGCAGCGCGGTGCGGAGCAGCGGCCCGGCGTCGAGCCCGCTGTCGGCCGACGTGGCGAGCAGCGCCCCTCCACTGCCCACGTGTGTCACCAGCACGGCGCACGGTCCGAGGGCGATGAGCTGCTGCGCCAACGGCTCCGACTCCTTTACGGGACCGGCGGCCGTCACGCGAACGCGGCGTATCCCGGCGCCGTCGATCACCGCGCCCTGCCACAGCGCCTGTGCCTCGTACCGCGCCAGCTCCTGCTGCAACCTCTTGCGCTCGCGCTCGAGCTCCGTGAGCCGCGCCGACTGCTGCTCCACCAGCTCCGGCAGATCGGCCGGCGCCGCCGACAGCGGCCGCGCCGCGCGCGCAAGCAGTTCGGCATCGAGACGGGCACGCTGCACGGCACGCTGTCCGCAGAGAAACTCGATGCGCGTGTTGCCGCGCGTGCGTTCGAGGCGGCGGAGCAGGATGGCACCGATCTCCCCGGTGCGCGCCACATGCGTGCCGCCACAGGCGCTGCGGTCGAGCCCCTCGATGGTCACGATGCGCAGCGTACCGGCGCGATCACTCGCCTTGCGCAGCCCCGTGGCCGACGCCGCCTCCTCGTACGAGACGGTCACGGCATGATTGCCGAGGGCGAGGGTGTTGACTCGCGCTTCGATCGCGGCGAGGTGCTCGGGCGCGAGGTCGGTACCGGCCACATCCACGGTGCTGGCATCGGCGCCGAAGTGCACACTCACGGTGGGGCTGCCGTATTCGTCGGCCAGCAGCGCCGAGAGCAGATGCTGGCCGGTGTGCTGCTGCATGTGGTCCACGCGGCGGGCCATGTCGACCTGGCCCACCACCATGGCGCCCGCGGGAAGCCCCAACGGTTCGGCGAGATGGTGTGCCACCCGCTCCTCCTCATCCACCACCTCCACGATTGCCACATCGGCGAGCGTACCCAGATCGTGCGGCTGTCCGCCCGACGTGGGGTAGAACGCCGAGCGGTCGAGGTACACCACCCGCCCCTCGTGCGTCGTCCCGGTAACGGTCGCGCTGAAGCGGGCCAGGGCGGCGTCGTCGTAGTACAGGCGGGCAGTGGCCGTGTCGCGGGACATGCAGGCTCGGTGAGAGTTCGGCAAAAACGGTGTGCGGGATATCTTGTGCAGTATGACGTCAAATATGACGCGGGCCCTGCCGCAACTGCTGGCCACCGGTGCTCTGCTGGGGGTGATGGGTGGCTGCCTTCCGATCACCACGACGCCGGTCCCCGCCGGCGACACGCGGGAGGTCGACGCCCCCGTCATCGCCGTGCGCATGCCGCCGGCCCCGGACGATCCCGAACCGCCGCCAGCGGCCTCGGACTCGGCCGGCATCGCCCGTCTCATGCGCCTGTCGT
>CAZNZG010000103.1:0-9858 GCA_964577455.1 uncultured Gemmatimonas sp.
CGAGGCGATCGACGAGTCGATCGCGGTGGCGCGCGGGGCCGGCTGTCCGTTGCAGGTCTCGCACCTCAAGCAGCAGGGCACGCGCAACTGGTCCAAGATCGAGGCCTGTTTCGCACGTCTTCGCGACGCGCGTGCCGCCGGGATCGATGCGTGGTTCGATGTGTACCCGTACGAGGCGTATCAGACGGGGCTCACCAATCTCTTTCCGGTTTGGGCGCGCGACGGCGGCGACGAGGCGTTCCTGCGTCGCCTTAACGACCCAGCCACCGCGGCGCGCATCCGCACCGAAGCGCTCGGCAAGGTCGACCTCATCGGCGGATGGGACAATGTGCAGATCGCACGCGTGAACACCCCGGAGGATCGCGACGCGGAGGGAAAGCGGCTCGGGGCATGGGCGCGGGCGCGCGGTGAAGATCCCTACGAGGCCGCCGTGGGATTGCTGCGACGCAATCAGGTGGACGTGGGGATGCTGGGGTTCGCGATGAGCGAAGCCAATCTCGATCGCCTTCTGGCCCACGAATACGGCATGGTCTGCTCGGATGGTGGTGGTTTCGCGATCGATGGGCCGACGCGTCGCGGCAGTCCGCATCCGCGTGGCGCCGGCACGATGCCACGGGTGCTCGGGCGCTTCGTGCGCGAGCGCAAGGCCCTCTCACTCGCCGACGCGTTGCACAAGATGACGGCACGCCCGGCCGATCGTGTGCACCTGCGTGATCGCGGTCGGCTGGCGGCGGGGATGGCGGGTGACGTGGTGGTGTTCGATGCGGCCAGCGTGGCCGATCGTGCAAACTTTGCCAACCCGTTTCAGTATCCCGTGGGAATCGCCGCCGTGATCGTGAATGGGGTCGTGGCGGTGCGCGAAGGGCAGCATCTGGCCAATCCGGGGCGTGTGCTTCGGGCAGGGTGATCCCCTCGCGTGTGTTTCGGGTGCCGACATGCACCGCAATGGTGTTCACTTCAACGGATTGTCATCATGACCTCGCGTCGCACCGTTCTCCGTCAGCTCGCGCTCGCCACGCTCGCCGTGCCTGTGGCCCCAACACTGGTGCGGAGCGCGGTCCGTCCGCTGCTGCCGCCGACTCGGCGGGTGCAGCAACTCCGGATCACCATCCTGTCGACCATGCTTGCCGATGCGGGTATCGGTGAATGGGGGTTCGCGGCGCTTGTGGAGGTGGACGGCCGCCGCATCCTGTTCGACACCGGCGCGCACGACGACGTGGTCTCGCGCAACGCGAAGGAACTGCGTGTCGCGCTCGATACCGTCCCCGAACTGGTGCTGAGCCACTTTCACGGCGACCATACGAACGGTCTGGTGGCACTGCGCCGCGAGGTCGCTGCGCGTGAGCCGGGGGCGCTCGCGCGGGCGCACGTGGCCGACGGCATCTTCGCGCCGCGCCTCCGCGACGGCAGCGACACGGATCTGAACGTCATGAACCGTTTCCGGCCGCAGTACGAGGCCGCGGGAGGCGCGTTCACGGTGCACGCCCGCCCCACGGAGATTCACCCCGGTGTCTGGGTGACCGGTCCGGTGCCGCGCCGGCATGCGGAGCGGAACTGGGGCTCCCCCAATCCGTCGGCACGGCCGGCGCGCGTGAAGCTCGGGGACCGCCTCGTGGAGGACACGGTTCCCGACGACATGGCCATGGTGTTCGACACGGAGCAGGGGCTGGTGGTGCTCACCGGCTGCGGGCACGCGGGGGTGGTCAACATCGTGGATCATGCGCGGGACACGGTGCGTCCCGCCCCCGTCCATGCGCTGATCGGCGGTATTCACCTGTTCGGCGCCACGGACGAGACACTCACGTGGACGGAGCAACGGCTCAAGGCGGCCGGCGTGCAGCACTTCATCGGCGCCCACTGCACCGGTGTGGAGGTGGTGTATCGCTTCCGTCGGTCGTTGGGGCTGGACCGGTCACGCTGTGTGGTGGGGGCGGTGGGGCAGGTGTTCGAGCTCGGGAAGGGGATCGACGCCGGGGCGATCGCCCGCTAGGCCGGACGTGGGCACCGGTGCGAGGGAGCGCCCCCGCCCTCGACCTCAACGCGGACAGAAATGCGGCGTAGGTTATGCGAGGCCGGCGAACCAGCCGGTCGATCCCTCAACCGACACGCCGCATGACTCGCCGTTCCATCCCGGTCATTCTTGCCCTGCTCGGAGTGACCCCTGCCGTGGCAGAGGCCCAGACCGCCAGGCCCGCCGCCCGCCCCGCCGCCCGCCCCGCTGCCCCCAAGGCGCCGATGATGGCGTCGGTGGACAACAACCTGTTCCGCGGCATGGCCTACCGCCTCGTGGGGCACTCCCGCGGTGGCCGCGTGACGACCGTGACCGGTGTGCCCTCGCAGCCCAAGACGTTCTACATGGGCGTGGCCAGCGGTGGCCTCTGGCGCACCACCAACGGCGGTGAGAGCTGGGAGCCGATCACCGATGGCAAGGTGCCCGTGGGGTCCATGGGCTCCGTGGTCGTGGCCGACAGCGACCCCAACGTGATCTGGCTGGGGACCGGCTCCGACGGCGTGCGCTCCAACGTGTCCACCGGCCGCGGGGTCTACCGCTCCAGCGACGCCGGCAAGACGTGGGAGTTCAAGGGGCTCTACGACGCGGGGCAGATCGGCGCGGTGCGCGTGCACCCCACCAACCCCGACGTGGCCTGGGTGGCGGCCTACGGCGACATCTTCAAGCCCAACAAGACGCGCGGCGTGTTCAAGACCACCGACGGTGGCAAGACGTGGAAGAACACCCTCTACGTGAGTGATTCCACCGGTGCGATGGACGTGGAACTGCAGCCGGGCAATCCGGACGTGGTCTACGCGTGGATGAATCGCATCGAGCGCAAACCGTGGTCGATCATCTCCGGCTCGCGCGAAGGGGGCTTCTACAAGAGCACCGACGGCGGTGAAAGCTGGAAGCGGATCCAGACGACCGGGCTCCCCAACGAGCTGATCGGCAAGGGCAACGTGGCCGTGACCGCGGCCAATCCGCAGCGGCTCTACGCGCTGGTGGAAGCGCTGCCGGGTGGCGGCCTCTATCGCTCCGACAACGCCGGCGAAAGCTGGCAGCTGGTCAACAGCACGCCGGGGCTCATCACCCGACCGTTCTACTACACGTCGCTTGGCGCCGATCCCACCAATGCCGACGTGGTGTACGCCGGGGCGGAGACGTTCTACAAGAGCACCGATGGCGGGAAGACGGTCACGCCGTTCCGCACGCCGCACGGCGACAATCACGATATCTGGATCAACCCGACGAACGGGAACACCATGGTGCAGTCGAATGACGGCGGCGCCAATGTGTCGTTCGATGGCGGCAAGACGTGGAGTTCGCAGGACATCCAGCCCACGGCGGAGTTCTACGGGGTGTGGCTCGACAACGCCTTCCCGTACAACCTCTACATGGCGCAGCAGGACAACAGCACGTACATCGTGCCGAGCCTCAACAACCCGTTCAACATGGCCGCGGTGCGCGTGGGGCCGGGCTGTGAAACGGGGCCGATCATCCCGCATCCGAGTGACGAGAACATCGTCCACGGCAACTGCAAGGGACAGTACGCGGTGATGAACATGAAGGCCGGCGTGACCAAGAACTACTGGATCGGCGCGCAGTCGCTGTACGGCAACGACGGCGGGGACCTCATCTTCCGCATGCAGCGCACGACGCCGATGGCCACGTCACCGCACGACCCCAAGGTGCTGTACTACGGCTCGCAGTACCTGCACCGCACGCGCAACAACGGCGCGTCGTGGGAGAAGATCTCGCCTGATCTGACCGCCTTCCCCAAGTGCTGCCAGGGTGGCAGCGGTGAACCCATCACGCGCGACGTGACGGGAGAGGAGTTCTACAGCACGCTCTACGCGATCAGCGAATCCCCGCTCGAGAAGGGCGTGATCTGGACCGGCTCCAACGACGGACCGTTCAGCGTGACCCGCGATGATGGCAAGACCTGGGCACGCATCACGCCCAAGGGACTCGGCGAGGGTGGCCGCGTGGCATGGATCGACGCCTCGCCGCACCGCAAGGGGTCGGCGTATTACGCGACCTATCGCTATCTGCTCGGCGACTACAAGCCGTACATCTACCTCACCAACGATTACGGCAAGACATGGAAGCTGCTCACCGACGGTACGAACGGCATCGCAGCCGACGTGCCCGTGCGCGTGGTGCGCGAGGATCCGGTGCGGGAAGGACTGCTCTACGCCGGCACGGAGTTCGGGCTGTACATCTCGTTCGACAACGGTGGGCACTGGCAGCCGTTCAACCTCAACATGCCGATCATCCCGATCAACGACATTCGCGTGCACAAGGGCGATCTCGTGATCGCCACGCAGGGTCGGGCGGCGTGGATCCTCGACAACATCGCGCCGTTGCAGCAGATCGGTCCCACCACCACGAGCGCTTCGCTCACGGTGTTCACGCCGCGCGATGGCTATCGCACCAACGTGGGGCAGTCCTTCCTCGGTCCCACGGTCGACTACTACCTGCCCGGCGAACCGTCCGACACGGTGCGCATCGAGATCACCGATGCGGCGGGCAAGGTGGTGAACAGCTTCAAGAGCGGCGTGGCGCCGGTCCAGCCGCCGCGGCGTCGTGGCGATGACGACGATCCGGACGAGTCGATGATGGCCGGGCGCGGCGGACGTGCGCCTGCGATGGCTGAAGGGCCCACGCTCAACCTGGTGACCAGAAAGGCGGGGCTGAACCGCTTCGTGTGGAACGTGCAGCACCAGAACGGGCTGGGCGCTCCCCCGGGCCAGTACTCGGTCAAGGTTACCGTGGGGAGTGAATCGAAGACGGTGCCACTCCGCGTGCGCATCGATCCGCGTCTCGCGGCCGACGGCACCACCGAGGCCGACCTGCAGGCGCAGTTCGCGCACAACGTGAAGATGCGCGAGATGGTGGCCGACGTGAACACGCTGCTGGCTCGCGTGCGTGCTGCGGAGCAGAAGTACAAGGGTGCCACGGGTGCGGCGGCCGACACCGCGAAGCAGGTGAAGGAAGTGAGCGAGGTGGTGAACACCCAGCCCATCCGGTACGGCAAGCCGGGGCTGCAGGCGCACATCACCTACCTGGCCGGTATGACGGCGCGTGCCGACCAGAAGGTCGGGCAGGATGCCATCGAACGGTACACGGTGCTGCGCAAGGAACTCGAGGCGGTGAAGGCCAAGCTCGATCGGGCCATCGGCCCGGCGGCTCGGCGGATGTAAGCACCGGGAGGGCGGGGGATTTCCGGAGGGCACTCCCGGAGGGAACTCCCGGAGGGAACTCCCCGCTTGCCGGTGGTGATACAATTCGGGCGGCGCTCAGGTGAGCGTCGCCCGATTGCCGTTCATTTTCTCCCTACTCCCGACGATGACCATTTCCCGCTCGCTGGTTCGTGGCGCGTACGCGCTTGCTGCTGTTTCGCTGTTCTCGGTGTCGGCCGCCGCGCAGGGCGGCATGGGTGGCATGCAGATGGGTGGCGGCCGCGGCCAGGCGCCCGCGTCGCCGCGTGACTCGATCGCCGTGACCGTGGCCGGTGCCGACATCAAGGTCAACTACGGCCGTCCGTCCAAGCGTGGCCGTGTGATCTTCGGTGGTCTGAACGATATGAAGTGGGGTATGGTGTGGCGCACGGGCGCCAACGAGGCCACGCACTTCACCACCAGCAAGGCGCTCGACTTCGGCGGCAAGGCGGTTCCCGCGGGGACCTACACGCTGTTCACGAAGCTCGAAGAGAACGGCAAGTGGGAACTGATCGTGAACAAGCAGACGAAGCAGTGGGGCACGGCCTACGACGCGAAGCAGGATCTTGTTCGCATCCCGATGACGGTCACCAGCAACAACGCCGTCGTCGAGAAGATGGAGATCCAGGTGAAGCCGGCCGGCAAGGGCGGCGAGATCGCGATCATGTGGGACACGTACAAGGCCACCGCGGGCTTCACGGCGAAGTAATTCGGTTCCACCCGGAACCCGAAACGCAAACTCGAAACCCGGAACCGATCAGTCACCGATCAGTTCCGGGTTTCGAGTTTTGGTCATGCGTTCCGGGTGTTCCCCGGAATCAGTTATGTCCCGAAGCCCCCGCATCGCGATCCCGCGGATCCGGCGCGCCGAGGCGCTTGCCGGTCTTGGGGTCGATGGCAATCGAATGCGCCGTGCCCTGCGTGGAGCCCATCCGCACCACGTGCCCCTTCGCCTTCAGCGCATCGGCCACGCCGCTACCGAATCCGTCGCGCTCCATGGTGATCGCACTCGGAAGCCACTGGTGGTGAATGCGGGCGGCATTCACGGCCTGCTGGACCGGCATCTCGAAGGCCATGAGGTTGAGGGCGACCTGCATCACCGTGTTGATGATCGTGCGCCCGCCGGGGCTGCCCACCACGGCCACGAGTTTGCCGTCGCGCGCAATGATCGTGGGGGTCATGCTGGACAGCATGCGCTTGCCGGGCTGCGCCACGTTGGGAGCGGTGCCGATCAGCCCCGTGCTGTCGGTGAGGCCGGGCTTGCCGTTGAAGTCACCCATCTCGTTGTTCAACAGGAAACCGGCGCCGTCGACGACGGCACCCAGACCGTACCCCGCCTCGAGGGTGTACGTGACCGACACGGCGAGTCCGTCCTTGTCCACCACCGAGTAGTGTGTGGTCTCGTCGCTCTCGTACCCTTGGGTGACATCGGCCGGTGACGACGGCGACGCCGCATTGGGGTCGATCGTGCCGCGCAACGTGGCGGCGTAGCTCTTGCTGGTCAGGCGATCGACGGGCGGCTTCGTGAAGTCGGGATCGCCCAGATGAATGGCACGATCACGGAACGCACGCCGCATGCTTTCGGCGAGCCAATGCAGGTACTGCGCTGAGTTGTGCCCGGCCCCCTTGAGGTCGAGCCCTTCGAGGATGTTCAGCATCTCCACCATCGCCACGCCACCACTGCTCGGCGGTGGCATGGAGATCACCTCGTACCCCTTGAACGTGCCGCGCACCGGCGCCCGCTCCACGGCCTCGTAGCGCGCGAGGTCGTCTTCGGTGATGAGCCCGCCATGCTTGCGCATCTCGGCGGTGATGAGATGCGCGGTCGTCCCCTTGTAGAAGCCGTCGCGGCGCAGGTCGCGAATGCGGGCGAGCGTGCGGCCGAGATCCGCGAGGACCATGCGTTCACCGGCGGCGTACGGCTTGCCGCCCTTGTAGTACGCCGCGATAGTGGCCGGGTAGGCTGCCAGCCGTTCCTGCAGTCGGGTATTGCCCAGCGACGATGCGAGACCAACGGGCACCATGAAGCCCGTGTCGGCCATCCGGGCAGCGGGTTCCACCAGCTTCGCCCAGCTCACTTTGCCGTACTTCTTGTGTGCGAAGTCGAAGCCCGCCACCGTACCCGGCACCCCCACGGCCTTGTGCGACCCATGATGGATACGCGACGAGTAGGCACCGGTGCTGTCGGTGAACATCGTGGGGGTGGTCGCCTGCGGTGCGCGCTCACGGAAGTCGATCGTGGTGGCGCGACCGTCCGGGAAGCGGACGACCATGAAGCCGCCGCCGCCGATGTTGCCGGCCGTCGGGTAGGTCACGGCGAGCGCAAAGCCGGTGGCAATCGCGGCATCGATGGCGTTGCCGCCATTGGCGAGCACGTCGCGGCCCACCTGACTCGCGATGGCGCTGGCCGACACCACCATCCCCTTCGTGGCTTCGATGGCCACGGTGGGGCGCGGCGGCGCGGCCGATGGGCCCTGAGCAGCCAGCAGGCCAGGGAGCGATGTCGAAAGAAGCCAGGCGGCGGAAGCGACACGCCGTGGCAGAACTGGACCGGTACGGGGCATAGGGCGGGCTGGGCGGGGGGGGGACGTTCACGGGGATTCTACGTGCCCACGCCCTCTTCCGCTGTTCCAGGCAGGGAGGGACGCGGCAGCCGGTTGAACCGGCCCCCCTCCCCGGTTATGCTTCGAGGCTGCCCCGAAACGGGCGGTCCGGGTGCACGTCGGAGACGCCGACGCTGCGAGGAGCCCGAATGGTGGCGACCGCGTGCGGTCCTGCCACGCCGTCATCCCCCGGCTCAGCCTGGGCATGAGGCGATCATCCCTGTCCGAGAGATAACAGATGGCCGTCAAGATCCGTCTCCGCCGCGAAGGCCGGAAGAAGACCCCGATGTACCGTATCGTCGTTGCCGACTCGCAGAGCCCCCGCGACGGCCGCTTCATCGAGATCCTCGGGCAGTACCAGCCCCGTGGCGGCGAAAGCGCGATCAACCTCCAGGTCGAGCGCGTGAACTACTGGCTCAGCGTGGGCGCCCAGCCGACCGATACGGTCCGCTCGCTCCTCCGTCGCGCCGGGATCCTCAAGGCCCGCCACGAGGCGCGCCTTGCCGCCAAGCTGCAGGCCGCCGCGGTGGCCCTGCCGTCCGCCGAGGCCTGAACTGGCTGAGTTGATCATCGTCGGCCGCGTACGCCGCGCACATGGCGTGCGCGGCGCATGGGCTGTCGAGTCGCTCACCGATGCGCCGGACGCGGTTTTCGCGTCCGGCGCCGTGCTTTTCGCCGGTGACCGTGAGGGCAACCTCACGCCTGGCGCCGTGTCGCAGCCGCTGCACGTCGAAGATGGCCGCCCGATGAACAAGGAGTGGCTCGTGCGCGTGGCCGAGGTCACCGATCGGGACATCGCCGACAGCTGGCGCGGCCGCTACCTGTTCGCCGACGAGAGCGTGCTCCCCGAGGCGGACGACGACGAGATCTACATCGGCGACCTGATCGGCATGCGGGTGGAAGTGGAGGGGCAGGGGCTCGTGGGCCATGTCCGCGATGTCTACGATGCTCCGCAGGGCTTCATCCTCGAAGTGGAGACGGCCACGGGGCGACCGCTCGTGCCGTGGAACGAGGACCTCGTGAAGTCGGTAGACGACGAGCAGCGGACGATCGTGTTCGCACCGCTCGACGGCCTGTTCGACTGACGATCACGTACCGCACGCCCACGCCGACCCGCGCATGCTGCGCATCAACATCGTGACCATCTTCCCGGAGTTCTTCGCCGGGCCGCTGTCGCTCAGTATTCCGCACAAGGCGGCGACGGCAGGGCAGGTGACGTACAATCTCGTGGATCTCCGGCAGTTCACGCACGATCGCCATCGCACCGTCGACGACTATCCCTTCGGTGGCGGTCCCGGCATGGTGATGAAGCCCGGCCCGTTCTTCGAGGCGGTCGAGTCGATCGGCGCCTCCCGCCCCATCGTGCTGTTGTCGCCACGCGGGCGACGCTTCGCGCACGCCGATGCGATGCGCTTTGCCGAGGGAACCGAACTCACGTTACTCTGCGGGCACTACAAGGACATCGACGAGCGTGTCGCCTCGCACCTCGCCACCGAAGAGCTGTCGCTCGGGGATTTCGTACTGAGTGGTGGTGAGCCGGCGGCGCTGGCCATCGTCGATGCCACCGTGCGGCTACTGCCGGGAGCGATGAGCGATCTCGACAGCGCGCGCACCGATTCGTTTTTCGATCGTGGCATCAGCGCGCCGAGCTATACGCGACCGGCGGAGTATCGCGGCGTGAGTGTGCCCGAGGTGCTCGTGGGTGGTGATCACGCCAAGGTGGCGGCGTGGCGTGACGAGGAGAGTCTGCGGCGGACGCGTGAGGCCGAGGCGCGGGATCGCGCGGCGTGGCAGGCGCGCGAAGCGGAGATCGCCGCCCGCGACGCCGTCATCGCGGAGGCGGAGCGCAAGCAGGCCGAAAAGGCCGCCAAGAAAGCGCGCGAGCGAGCCGCCAAGGAGCGCGCGCGCGCCCGCGCCGCCGCGCGCGTCGTCAGGGACGAGCCCGAGCAGGGGAACGTGCAGGGGAACGTGCAGGGAGACCACGACGCATGAGCGTGCGCATCTTCGTGACCGGCGGCACCTTCGACAAGGAATACGACGA
>CAZNZG010000103.1:9868-11435 GCA_964577455.1 uncultured Gemmatimonas sp.
GACGAGCTCACCGGCACCCTGCACTTCGAGGAAACACATCTGCCGGAGATGCTGCGGCGCGGACGCTGCATGCTCGATGTGCAGGTGGACGTGCTGATGATGATCGACAGCCTCGAGATGAAGGAGTTGCATCGCCAGCGCATCGTACAGGCGTGCCGCGAGGCGGTGGAGACGCAGATCGTGATCACGCATGGCACCGATACCATGGTGGAGACGGCACGCATCCTGGCCACAGAAGTGCCGGGGAAGACGATCGTGCTGACGGGCGCGATGGTCCCCTACGCCTTCGGCAGCTCCGACGGGCTGTTCAACCTTGGGAGTGCGCTGAGTTTCGCGCAGACACTCCCCGCCGGGGTCTACGTGGCGATGAACGGGCGGTACTTTACCGCCGACAATGTGGTGAAGAACCGGAACGTGGGCGTATTCGAGCAGCAGCGGGACTGAGCGTCCTGCCGGGCCTGCTTCATGCCGGCAGTGAAACTTGACGCGAGTGTCGGTCGGATGCACTCTGAATCATGTCGTGTCCGTCACTGTCGACGAGCGTTTCATCCCGCCCAGCTTCGGAGTTGCCTGTGCACAGTCGCATCCGGTCCCTCGGTGTATCCTCCCGTACCGCGCGTTCCCTCACCGCCACGGCCGCCGCGCTGGCGCTCTCGCTGACGGCGGCCTGCTCGAACGACGGCGCCTTCACCGACCCCGCCGACGGCGGCGCTGTGTTGAACGCGGCCGACGCCGTGGCGGCGGTGCAGGGCGGCCGGGCCGAGTTCGTGCCTGGCGAAGTGCTGGTGAAGTTCCGCGACAACGCCACCGTGACCGGCCGTGGCCGTGCGCTGGGGCGCGTGGGCGGCCAGGTGGCCGAGGAGATCCTGACCGGTGCCATGCGCAGCCAGGGGCGCCGGGTTGGGATCACGCGCATCCGCACGTCACGCGACGTGGCGGCGGCGATCGCTGACCTGCAGAACGATCCGGATGTGGAGTACGCGGAGCCGAATTGGATCTACCGGCACCAGTCGACGAACGATCCGCAGTATACGAGCGGCAACCTGTGGGGCACGTACGGCGCCACCACCACGCCGGCCAATCAGTTCGGCAGCGGCGCTGCCGCGGTGTGGGCCAAGACGGGCGGCCGTTCGTGTGCCAACGTGTGGGTCGGTATCATCGACGAAGGGTACATGTTCACGCACACGGACCTCGCGCCGAACGTGGGCACGGTGCCCACGGAGGTCGCTGACGGCCGCGACAACGACGGTAACGGTCTGATCGACGACGTGTATGGCTGGGACTTTGCCGGCAACAATTCGAGCGTCTTCGATGGTGTGGGTGACGATCACGGCACACACGTGGCTGGCACGATCGGCGCCGCCGGGAACAACGGGGCGGGCATCTCGGGCATTTGCCAGACCGGCATCAAGATGCTCAATGCGAAGTTCCTCGGCAGTACTGGCGGCACTACAGCCAATGCCATCAAGGCGGTGGACTACTTCACCGACCTCAAGACGCGCCACAACCTGAACATCGTGGCCACCAACAACTCGTGGGGCGGCGGTGGTTTCTCGCAGGCCCTCGC
>CAZNZG010000104.1:0-11348 GCA_964577455.1 uncultured Gemmatimonas sp.
CGGCATTCTCGGGGCCACGGTGATGCCGCACAACCTGTATCTGCACTCCAGCATCGTGCAGACGCGCAAGTACGCCGAGAACGCCGAGGGCAAGCGCGAGGCGGTGCGCTTTGCCTTCCTCGACTCCACGATCGCGCTCACCTTCGCGCTGTTCATCAACGCGGCGATCCTCATCGTGGCGGCCGCGACCTTCCATCGTACCGGCAATACGCAGGTCGCGGAAATCCAGGATGCCTACAAGCTCCTCACGCCGCTGCTTGGCGTCGGGGGGGCGAGTGCGGTGTTTGCCCTGGCGCTGCTGGCCTCGGGGCAGAACTCCACCCTGACCGGCACCCTCGCCGGGCAGATCGTGATGGAAGGCTTCCTCAACCTGCGCATCCGCCCCTGGCTGCGGCGCCTCATCACTCGTGCCATCGCCATCGTGCCGGCGGCGATCGTGGCGATACTTTACGGAGAAAGCGGTACGGCCCGCCTGCTGGTCTTCAGCCAGGTGATCCTGTCATTGCAGCTATCGTTCGCCGTGTTCCCGCTGGTGCAGTTCACCTCCGACCGGGCCAAGATGGGCGAGTTCGTCAACTCCGTGCCGCTCAAGGTCGCGGCCTACACCGTCGCGGCGGTCATCGCCTCCCTCAACGCCTGGCTGCTCGTGCAGACCGTGCGGGGATGGGTGGCGTGATGTATCGGCGGATACTGGTCCCGCTCGAGCACTCGTCGTACGACCGCGTGATCCTCGAGCACGTGAAGCAACTGGCCACGCTGTGCCGATCGTCGCTCGTGCTCCTTCACGTGGCCGATGGATGGGCCGCGCGGAATCAGCAGGCGCTCAAGCTCCGCGAGTCGGAGGAGATGCGCGAAGATCGCGAATACATCGAAGGGTGGTGTGCCGCGCTGCGGGCGGAGGGATTTGAGACGGAGTCGATCCTCGCCGGTGGCGACCCGGCGGCGGAGATCGCCTCGGCCGCCGACCGGGAAGGGTGCGATCTGATCGCGATGGCCACGCATGGGCATCGCGGGCTGCAGGACCTGCTGTACGGCACCACGGCGAATGGTGTTCGGCACCGCACCATGGTGCCGGTGCTCATGGTCCGGGGTCCCGCTGGCGGCCGCCCGCGTTGATCTTTCGTTGATGTCCAGCCGCGCCGACTCCCCGCCGCCGCTCCTCACCGAGCCGGTCGAAGACTACCTCAAGGCGATCTACGCACTCGAAACCCGTTTCGGTGCCGCCGCCACGTCGGAGGTGGCGCAGGCACTCGACGTGGCGCCGGCGTCGGTCACGGGCATGATTCGCCGTCTCGCCACGCAGGGGTTTCTCGATCACGTGCCCTACCGCGGTGTGCAGCTCACCGCTCTCGGGCGCCGCGCCGCACTCCGGACCATCCGCCGGCATCGGATCCTCGAGACGTACCTGACGCGCGTGCTGGGCTATCCGTGGGACCGTGTGCACGATGAGGCCGAGCGCCTCGAGCATGCGGCGTCGGACGACCTGATCGAGCGCATGGCGGCGGCCCTTGGCCACCCCACGGCCGACCCGCACGGGGCCCCCATTCCCACCGCCGATGGCGTGGTGGAAGAGCGCCTGCACCGTACGCTCGCCGACCTCGCGGTGGGCGAGACCGTACGCATGGTGCAGGTGAGCGACAAGGATCCTGCGCTGCTGCGCTATCTCGCCGAGATCGCCTTGCAGCCGGGCGCGCAGATCGCACTGATGGCTCGCGGTCCGTTCGACGGACCACTCACGCTCAGCGTGGATGGGCGCGAAGCGGTCGTGGGACCCAATCTGGCGTCTCAGGTGTTGGTCGAGTCCATGCCTGCCACTGCCCAGCCCACCGAATCCACCGTCCGTGATGCGTCGGACGCCTCCACCCCCGCCCGTCTGCGCTCCCGTAAGTCGGCCCGCTGAAGGCTGCCGGGTGATGTCGAGGATTGAGCGGGTGGTGCGCATGGTGGGGCGTGCGATGGCAACCGCGAGCCTGTGCGTGAGTGCAGTCGGGATCGCGGTGCGGCCGGCCGCCGCACAGGACGACAGTACGCGGTCTCCCACCTATGGACGCCGAGCGCCGGCCGTCCGTGGTATCGCCATCGATGCGCGCATGGCCGAGGATCTGGGGCTCGATGTCGGAAGCGTGGTTCGGCTTTCCGGTCAGCCCGGAGTGAGCGGCGACAGTGTTCGCGTGGATGCGGTGTTCCAACGCAAGGCGGACCCCGCCGAGGTGGCGCGCCGTGAGTACCGGATCCGTACGCATCTCGGGCAACTGCAGGACATGCTCGGAATAGACGACCGTGTGGACCGTTTTGCGGTGGGGGTGCGCCGTGGCGTGTCACCGGACTCGGCGCTCGCGCGCATCAATCACGTGGCTTTCGGATTCCGCGCGCACAAGTCCACCGACGTCGCGGTGCAAAGTTCGCGTACCTTTCGCGTGGTCGAGCGCTTCCACACGGCCATCGGTCTCATCACGGTGGTGGCGAGTGCCGTTTTCCTGCTGTGCCTGCTGCTCCTGAGTGTGGAGGAACGGCGGCGTGACATTGCCGCCTTGCGGCTCATGGGGATTTCGCGAGGCACGGTCGTGCGCGCGATCGTGATCGAGGCGGCACTGGTGTCCGTGATCGGCAGTGTGATCGGCGCCGGCATCGGCTGGGTGGCAAGCCTGCTCGTCAACGCGCACTTCCAGCAGGTGTATCGCACGCCGCTGCTCTTCTCGCTGCTTACGCCCGAGATCTTCGCCTTCGCCACGCTCACGAGCCTTGTGCTTGGTATCGGGGCGGGGGCCGTCGCCGCGTGGCGTCTCGTGCGCACCCCACCGCTCACGCTGCTCGGACGATGAACGCCATGACCGCGACCGCCGCGAGCCCTCGCGCCCGATGAGCATGCGATTCACCCTCGCGGCCGCTACCCTCCGACGGCATCCCGCGCGAACCGCGCTGGCCGTGCTGGGCATCGCCGTGGCCGCTGCACTCCTGCTCGACATGGTGATGCTCGCCACCGGCATGCGCGAGTCGTTCCGCTCGCTGCTGCTCACGCGTGGGTATCAGCTGCGCGTATCGCCCAAGGGCACCCTGCCGTTCGACAGCGAGGCGACGATCGACGGTGCACAGGCGATCGTGAGCGCGCTGCGCGCGAACCCCGACATCGTGGCGGTGAGTCCCGGCCTCGGCGCCACACTCGCGTTGCCTTCGCAGCCCATTCCCTCGGTGTTCTCACTCGGACTCGAGAGCGATGTGCAGGGTGACTACGTGCTGGATGCCGGTGTTGACATGCCCGTGCGCGACACGCTGCCGCCGGGCACACCTGTTCCGGTCGTGGTGAACCGTGCCTTTCTCGTACGTACCGGCCGGGTGCTCGGCGACACCCTCACGGTCGCAGCAGGAATCGATGCGCAGTTGCGTACGTCGGCGAGAGCTCGTGTGGTCCGACTGGTCGGCGAGGGGCGCTTCTTCTACGTGCCCGGGGAGACCCCCGTCCTGGCGATGCCGCTCACGGCCGTGCGGTCCCTGCTTGGCCCCGCGTATCGCGATCGCATGTCGGTGGCGATGGCGGAGTCGCGCCGTGCCGATTCCGCCGGTGTGGAGGCGGTGCGCAGCTGGATTGCCACCACGCAACCACGTGTGACGGCCATCAGTACCGAGACCGCCATTCGACAGGTCGAGGAACGGTTGTCGTACTTCCGGCAGCTGGCGTTCGTGCTCGGTGCGATCAGTCTCGGGATCGGCTTCCTGCTGGTCGCGACGCTCGTCACACTGAGCGTGAACGAGCGGCGCGGTGAGATCGCGGTGTTGCGCGCGATCGGCACACAGAAGGATGGTGTGCTGCGCCAGGTGTTTCTCGAAGGGTTCATGCTCAGCACGGCGGGCATCGCCGGTGGGCTCGTGCTGGGACTCGTCACGGCGCAGTGGCTCAACGGCATCCTGCGCGACTTTCCGGGGTTGCCGGCCGCCTTCGACTTTTTCCTCTGGAGTCCGGAGGCCGCCTGGAAATCGCTCGTGCTGCTGCTCGTGTCGGGGACACTGGCCGGACTCGTGCCCGCGTGGCGTGCTGCCTCCATTCCCATCGTTCGCGCCTTGCGCGAGGACGCCGTTGGCTGATACTCCGCTCACCATACCCACCGGGACGACAGCCGGTACGCCCCCGAACGCCGTGATCCATTGCGACCAGGTGGTGCGCAGCTATCGCATGGGCGATGCGACCGTGCATGCGGTGCGCGGCATCGATCTGTCGATCAATCGGGGCGAATTCGCAGCCATCACCGGTCCGTCAGGGTGTGGCAAGAGCACGTTGCTGCACCTGCTCGGCGCCGTCGACATCCCCTCTGGCGGGCGCGTCTTCGTGAACGGGCGCGACACGAGTACGCTGAGTGATCATGACGCGACAGCCTTCCGGTTGCGGTACATCGGTTTCGTCTTTCAGCGGTTCTATCTCATGCCCACCCTGTCGGCACTCGAGAACGTAGAACTCCCGCTGGCCGAAGCGGGCATGGCAGGGCGTGCGCGGAAGGCGCGGGCGGCGGAGCTCCTGGGGTACGTGGGGCTCGGTGACCGCCGCGGGCATCGCCCCACACAACTCTCCGGAGGGGAGCAGCAGCGCGTGGCGATCGCGCGTGCGCTGGCCAATGAACCGGCGCTGCTGCTGGCCGACGAACCGACCGGTGAGCTCGACGCGGCCACGGGTGAGCGGCTGCTTGAATTGTTCGGCCAGCTCCACCGCGACGGGACGACGCTGGTGTTCGTGACCCACGATACCGTAGTGGCCAACACGGCACAGCGTGTGATCCGTCTGCTCGATGGGCGCGTGGCAGCCGACACCCGCAAGGCGGAGGCTGTCGGGTAATGTCGCCCGCATCACCCCCATCCCCGTCGACGGGCGCGCTGCGTCTTGCCATGTCGTGGCTGCTGGCGTGGCGTACCGTCACGTCGCGGCCGTGGCGCGCGCTGCTGCTGTGCGGCGGATTTGGTGTGGGGGTGGGGGTGATGATCGTACTGCTGGCCGTCGGCGAAGCGATGGTGCGGCAGGCCAGCCAGGAGCGTCTCGTGGGAGGCGGGCAGATCACGGTGCTGCCCGAGGGCATCGACATCGAGGTGCTCACGACCGGTGGCCTCGGCGGACTCTTTTTTTCGGTTCCCAACGCGCGGTTCGTCCATCGGCAGGTACTGGCGTCGCCTCGCATGTCGGATGCGGTCGGTGTCGTGGCGCCGCAGCTCGAGGGAAAGCTGCTTTACCTCACCACGACCGATGGCGTGGAGCACCCCGTGCGCGCCACGGGAGAGGTGCCGTCGGCCACACGCGCACTCGATGCCATGCCGGTGATCATGCGTGGCGCCTGGGATGACGACGACGGTGACCGCCGATGGATGTCGCCGACGACGGCGGAGCTGCGTCACGATATCGATCGCTTTCATCGCCCCGGCAACGACATGGCCAACGCCGATTCGTGGGGCGAGTGGCACTACTTCAATGTGATCTCACCTGATGCCACCCGTTGGGCATTCATCACGCTGCTGGTCGGCGGTGATGTGCGCGGCGAGAAGTGGGGTGGTCAGATGCTGGTCACGCTTCACGAACGCGGACGGGCCCCGCGGCGCTTCGTGACGAATGTGCCACGTGAGCGAGTGCGCTTCAGTCTCCATGACGCGGATGTGCAGGTGGGGGATGGCAGTGTCCGCGTTCTCCCGGATGGGCGCTATGCGGTGAAGGCGTCTGCGCGAGAGACGGGGAGCGGGGCCACGGTCACTGTCGATCTCGTGGTGGCGCCGGCGCCACGCGTGGAGTTCCCCGGCGCGATACTGGTCAGCGGTGACTTCACCAGCGGATACGCCGTACCCGGGCTGCGTGCGGAGGCCAGCGGCAACATCTGCACTGGCGGTCGCTGCGATCGGTACGACGGGGCGCAGTCGTACCACGACCACAACTGGGGGGGATGGCGCGGGGTTTCATGGGAATGGGGAGCCACCCGGGCCGGTGAGTACTCGGTGCTGTACGGGCGTGTCCAGCCGGAGGACAGCACCGGCGGGCGATCACCGCTCTTCGTCTACGTGACGGATTCGCGTGGATTCCTCGCTCTGTTCCGGCCGCGTGAAATCCGCTACGAGGATGCGCGTGTGGTGAACACCACCGATGGGCCGCTGCGCGTACCGGCGACCGCGCACCTCTTCGATGTGCGTGGTGCCGATACCGTCTCCCTGAAGCTCACGATCGACGACGCCGTGGCGACCGACACCCGTAGGGGACTCGCCGAGCGTGGAGAGGGCGACTACGCCCGGGGATTGGCACGGCCATTCTTCGTGCAGATGGCCGGTGAGGCGCAATTGCGCGGACGCATTCGGGGCCGGGAGATCGCCGGCCGTGGTCGTGGCTTCTTCGAGACGTATCGCTGATTGCCGGACGCCGGGATTTCGCCGAGGTCGGCGTGACGGACACGCCCGCTCGTGTCCGTTTCGGGACCCAAGGCTGGAATTATCCGGCGTGGGTCGGCCCGTTCTATCCCGAGGGGACCAGACCCGTCGATTTCCTGCGAACCTTCGCCCGTGCGTTCAGCGTGGTGGAGATCGACTCCACGTTCTACGCGATTCCACCGGCAAGCACCGTGCGCGGATGGGCGTCGCGTGTGCCCGAGTCCTTCGTCTTTGCCTGCAAGCTGCCGCAGGAGATCACGCACGAGCGTCGGTTTCATCAGTGTGAGGATCTGCTGCTGGCGTTCACGGATCGCATGCGCGAGTTGGGTACGCGACTTGGCCCGATCCTCATTCAGTGCGGCCCGGATTTCGCGCCCACGGAAGGCCGGGCGTTCGCCGAGTTTCTCACCCACCTCCCCACCGACCTGCGCTTTGCCGTGGAATTCCGGCAGCCGGCGTGGATACGGCGGCGCGTGCTGGCGCTGCTGCGGACACACGGTGTGGCCTTGGCGCTCAGCGATGGCAAGTGGATCCCGCGGGACTGGCTGCTTCGGCTCTGCGAGCAGCCCACGGCCGACTTCGCCTACCTGCGATGGATGGGTCCTGATCGCTCCATCACCGACTATTCCCATCTCCAGGCGGACCGGAGCGCCGAGCTCGACGCGTGGGCTGGAATAATTCCGGTGCTGCAGGGGCAGGTGAAGGAGGTGTTCGGTTTCGTGAACAACCACTTTGCCGGCCATGCACCGGCGTCGGTGCGAATGCTGCAGACCCGTTTGGGGCATCCCGTGGTCGATCCGGCTACGATCGGTGAGCAGGCATCGCTCTTCTGATCGTCGCTTACATTTCGGCATGACTCCACCGTCCATGCCGACCACGCCCGAGGACGCCGCGCTCCGACTGGTTCGCGGCGAGTCCGCCCATCCCCACGACTTGCTTGGTGCTCACCCGATGTCGGGCGACGGCCATCGCGGCGTGGTGGTACGCGCGTTCCAGCCGCATGCCACGGCCATGGCGGTACTCACGGGAGACGAACGGATACCCATGCAGCGAGATGCGCAGGGGCTGTTCGTGGCACAGCTGCCGCATCGTGAGCTGCCGCTGGCCTACCGGCTCGAGATCATCAGCACCAGCGGACAGACCGCGGTGATCGATGATCCGTACCGTTTTCTCCCGACGCTTGGCGAGATGGACCTGCACCTCTTCAACGAGGGACGCCACCTGCGTCTGTGGGAAAAGCTCGGGGCACACCCGTGCACCATCGACGGCGTGGCGGGTACGGCATTCGCGGTGTGGGCGCCGAATGCGGTGCGCGTGAGTGTGGTGGGCACGTTCAATCAGTGGGATGGTCGTGCGCACACCATGCGCCTGCTGGGTGCGAGCGGCGTCTTTGAGCTGTTCGTGCCCGGTGTCGGCGAGGACGGTCTCTACAAGTACGAGATCCTCACGCGTACGGGCACCACGCGCGTGAAGACCGATCCGTACGCACACAAGCTGGAGCAGGCACCCGGCTTTGCCTCCATCATTCAGGGGCGCAGCCGGTACACCTGGCATGATGGCAGCTGGCTGGCGCAGCGTGCCGAAGGTGACCCGCTGCGTGAACCGATGCTCGTGTACGAGGTACATCTCGGGTCGTGGATGCGTGGCGAGGACAACCGCGCGCTGACGTACGGCGAGATCGCACCCAAGCTGGCCGATCATGTGCGGCGACTCGGCTTCACACATGTGGAGCTGTTGCCCGTACAGGAGCACCCCTTCGGTGGATCGTGGGGATATCAGGTGGGTGGCTACTTCGCACCGACGTCGCGGTTCGGCACGCCCGACGATTTCCGCTCTCTGGTCGATACCCTCCATCAGGCGGGGATCGGTGTGTTGCTCGATTGGGTGCCTGCACACTTTCCCAAGGACGATTGGGCACTGCGGCGCTTCGACGGGACAGCGTGCTACGAGCATGAGGACCCGCGTCTCGGTGATCACCCCGAATGGGGGACGCACATCTTCAATTATGCCCGGCACGAGGTGCGGAACTTCCTCGTGGCGAACGCGCTCTACTGGATCGAGGAGTTCCATATCGACGGCCTGCGCGTGGATGCGGTGGCGTCGATGCTGTATCTCGACTATGGCCGGGAAGCCGGGCAATGGCTGCGTAATCGTCATGGCGGTCGCGAGAACCTCGATGCCATGGCCTTTCTCAAGCAACTCAACCACGCCGTGCAGTCGCTGCACCCCGGTGTGATCACCGTGGCGGAAGAGAGCACGGCCTGGCCCAAGGTGACCGCGCCGATCAGTGAAGGGGGCTTGGGGTTCACCTTCAAGTGGAACATGGGGTGGATGCACGACACCCTCGACTACTACAAGGTCGATCCGTTCTTCCGGAAGGGCGCGCACGACAAGCTCACCTTCGCCATGTGGTACGAGTACAGCGAGAAGTTCATGAATCCGCTGTCTCACGACGAAGTGGTCCACCTCAAGAAGTCCCTGCTGGGCAAGATGCCGGGGGATGATTGGCAGAAGCTTGCGAATCTGCGGACCCTGATCGGCTACTCGGTCACGCGCCCCGGCAAGTCGTTGTTTTTCATGGGCACGGAGCTGGGTACGCATCACGAGTGGAATCATGATGCGAGTCTCGAATGGCACCTCCTCGCCGATCCGCGCCGTCGCGGACTGATGGATTACATGGGCGCGCTCGGTACGCTCTATCGGGAACAGCCCAGCCTCTGGCGCGGCGATCACGATCCTGCCGGGTATCGCTGGATCGACGTGGCCGATCGCGAACAATCGGTGTTTTCGTATGCGCGGTTCGACGGACGTGATCACGCGGTCGTGGTGCTCAACCTCACGCCGGTTCCCCGTCACGGGTATCGTCTGGGGGCGCCGGAACGTACCCGGTATCGACTGGCGCTCAACTCCGACGCGCCGGAGTTCGGCGGCAGCGGGTATCCGGTCGAAGCCGTGTGCGAAACCGAGGCCATGCCCTACCACGGGTTCGAGCAATCCTTCGCGGTCTCGTTACCGCCGCTCAGCATGCTCGTGCTGTTGCCCGAATCGCTGCCGGACGTGGGGACGCGTGCTGCTGAGGACGTGGAGGTTGCGCCTGTCGCGTCGATGACGATGGCCGGCACGCCGAAGCGCGTGAAGAAGGACAAGGCGCCGAAGGCACCCAAGGCGCCCAAGCCGGCAAAGGCACCGAAAGTGCCAAAGGCGAAGAAGCCGGAGAAGCCGGAGAAGCCGGTGAAGGCGGAGAAGCCGGTGAAGGCGGAGAAGCCGGTGAAGGCGGAGAAGCCGGCGAAGGTGGCGACGCCGGTGAAGGCGAAGAAGCCGGTGAAGGTGGTGAAGCCGGTGAAGTCGGATACGGTGTCGCCGGAGGCGGGCCCTCGCCCCTCGACAGCGCAGGCAAGGGGAACGACGGCGCCGAAGTCGAAGGCGGCCATGGCGCGCAGCCCGCGACGTCGTACCCCGCCCCCGCCCGCCGCTGACGCATGAGTAGCCGAGTCAGGACGGCGGTCTTCGGCGCCCTCACCGTGCTGGCGGCGGCGGTCTGCGTGCGGCTGGGGATCTGGCAGCTGGATCGATTGGCGCAGCGCAAGGCGCAGAACGTCATCGTATCGTCGCGGGGCACGCAGCCGGTGCTGTCGATGGCGTCGCTCAGCGGACAGGATACCAGTGTGACTCACTGGCGACGGGTGCGGGTGGAAGGTGTTGCCGATTACGAGCGTGAACTCGTCCACGCCACGCGCTCGCAGAACGGCTCCCCCGGGGTCTTCCTGCTCACCCCAGTCCGTCCGCTGGACGGAAGTTGGGGCGATACGCTGCTCATCGTGCTGCGGGGATACGTCTACGCCCCCGATGGGCGCACCATCGACTTCGCGAAGGCGCGCGAGAGCGATACGCTGCGAATGGAGGCGTTACTCACCAGCTTCCCACCGACCAAGCCGGGGATGGCGCGCATGCAATCCTCCCCACGCGCCATGCGTCTGCTCGATCGCGATACCATCGCCACCATGATGGGGCGTCCCGTGGCGCCGTTCATCCTCTTGGCGCTCGGCGACACCATCATGCAGGACATCACGCGTCCCACGCGCGTGCCGCCGCCGGCGGTGAATGAGGGGCCGCATCTCAGCTACGCCCTCCAGTGGTTCTCGTTCGCCACGGTCTTCCTGATCGGGTTTGCCGTGTTTGCGCGGGGGAAGCGCCGCTAACGGACGGACGGCCCCTGCGTGGTGAGGTGTAGTCTGCCTGCCACAGCCTGTAGACTCCGCTGCCTTCATCTGGAATGACGCCCCGGCCATGAGTATGGCCGGGGCGTTGTCGTTCACGCTGCCGTCATGCCGCCGTCATGCAGCCGGCACGCCCTTCGATTGTAGCCAAGCGGGTGGTCGTCTGATCATCACGGATGGGGCCGGACCCACGCAGCGCTTTGGACCGAGCCGCGCGACGGGGGATGTCCGAGCCGTGGCCCGGCTGTTGCGGTATGGCTGAGCGCGGTTCGGCCCCGGCCTGTGCGGTGACGCCGATGAGACTTCGGAGGAGCGCGGATGCAGCGATCGACGACGATGCGGCAGATGATCCTTGGCGTGGCCTTCATGGCGCTCGGCGCGCTGGTCCCGAACGGCCTCCGGGCGCAGGACGGCAGTGTGCCGTCCGCCGCCGGCGTACCGATGGCAAACCCCGCCCCGCGTTTCGGCAAGATCACGCCGTCGTTCTCGATCGCGCCGCGGAGTGTCTTCCGTCGACGCGGCCCGCGCGGGGCACGCATGGAGTCGCGTGACCTCTCCGTCTTCTTCTCCGCGAACGTGCACGACATCGTGCCGGAGCGTGCGGCCAGATTCTGGCCCGCCCCGCTGCGCCTGTCCATCGGACGGCGCGGCTTCGGCGGCACGACCGCTGAGACGATCGTGGGGCTGGATCTCGATGCGGCCCGCCTGCCCGGCAATCACCCGGCCTGGGTGCGCACCAAACAGCTG
>CAZNZG010000105.1:0-11345 GCA_964577455.1 uncultured Gemmatimonas sp.
GCACGCCACGAGGCGCGGCTTCTCCACCTGCTCGAGCACCTGCAGTTGCAGGCGCGGATCGATATTGGCGAGAAACACGAACGGCGAGCGCTTGAACTGCGCGGGGATCTTGGGGCGGAAGTGCGAGAACACGCCGAGGCGGGTCTCGAGCGTCTCGGCCGAGTTGAGATCGTGCCGGTAGCGACCGCGCCAGCGGAAGCTCGTGCCCTCGGCCTTCTCGAGACCGGCGAGATCCACACCGCGCTCGGCGAGGGGGGTGAGCTTCTCGACCGGATAATCGTCGCCCACCACGCCCACGAGCTGTACGCCGGTGAAGTGGGACGCGCTCGAGGAGAAGTAGGTCCCGGAGCCCCCCAGCACCTCGTCGGCCTTGCCGAATGGCGTCTCGACGGAGTCGAGGGCCACCGAGCCGACGACGAGGACCGGGTTCTTGATGACGGGATCGGCAGAACTCACATGCGCTCCGGCGCAGACAGTCCGAGAATGCGCAGGCCGGCGGCAATGCCGAGCTGCGTGGCGCGCGCCAGCACGAGGCGCGCGCGCGTGATCTCCTCGGGTTCGCCGAGGACGTGATGCTTGTGGTACCAGGTGTGCGCGGCACGGGCCGTTTCGAGCAACCAGCCGGCAATGCGGTGCGGCTCGAGATTGTCAGCCGCGCCCTTCACCATGGCCGGGAAGTCGAGCAGCTGCTTCACGAGCTCCTGTTCGGCCGGCTCGGCGAGCACGCCGAGATCGGCGCCGTCGCCGGTCACCGTCGTCGCATCGATTTCGCCCACGCGGAAGATGCCGCACATACGGGCGTGCGCCATCTGGATGTAGTACACGGGGTTCTCTTCCGACTGACTGCGCGCGAGGTCCACGTCGAAGACGAGCTGCGAGTCACCCTTGCGCATGAGGAAGAAGTAGCGGACGGCGTCGCGCCCTACTTCGTCGATGAGATCGCGCACGGTGACGTAGGAGCCGGCACGCTTGGAGATCTTCACCTCTTCCCCGCCCTTCATGACCGTCACCATCTGGTGCAACACGTAGTCGGGGTATCCCTTGGGGATGCCGATACCGAGCGCCTGCAGACCGGCACGCACGCGCGTGGTGGTGCTGTGGTGATCGGCCCCCTGCACGTTGATGGCCCGGCGATACCCGCGCTCCCACTTGGTCACGTGGTACGCCACGTCGGGGACGAAGTAGGTGTAGTCACCTCCCTTCGCCGCGCTCTTCTTCATCACGCGGTCCTTGTCGTCACCGAAGTCGGTGGTGCGCAGGAAGAGCGCGCCGTCCTCCTCGTACGTATAGCCCGACTGCCGCAGCGCCTCGACGGTCTTCTCGACACGCCCGTCGGTGTACAGCGAGCTCTCGAGGTAGTAGGTGTCGAACTTCACCCCGAACGCCTGCAGGTCGAGATCCTGCTCATGCCGCAGCGCCGCCACGGCGAAGGTGCGCATGGCGTCGAGGTCGTTGCCCTCACGATCCTCGGGGTGCTGCTGCACATACCGCTCGGCGATTTCCGCGATGTAGGCGCCGTGGTAGCCGCCCTCGGGGATCTGCAGCGGCTGACCGGCGAGTTCACGCACACGTGCCTGCGTGCTCTTCGCGAGATTCGCGATCTGGGCGCCGGCGTCGTTGTAGTAGAACTCGCGATCGACGGCGAAACCGGTCCACTCGAGGAGCGTGCTGATGGCATCGCCGAGTGCCGCCTGCCGCCCGTGCCCCACGTGCAGCGGACCGGTGGGGTTGGCGGACACGAACTCCACGCACACGCGTTCGCCATGCCCCAGTTCCACACGCCCCCACTGCTCGGGCGCGCGGAGAATCTGCAGCAGGCCGCGCGCCTGAAACCCCGGGTCGAGGCGGATATTCACGAAGCCCGGCCCCGCGATCTCGGCGGAGACGATGCCCACGCTGGGCATGTCGAGTGCGGCGATGAGCGCTTCGGCGATGTCGCGCGGCTTCCTGCCGAGCGGCTTCGCGAGCGTCATGGCGAGATTGGTGGCCCAATCGCCGAACGACGGATCGCGCGGGCGCTCGAGGATGGGGGTCACGTCGTCGGGCGCACCGAGAGTGCGCGCCGCGCGCGCCAATTCAGCGCGCAGGGCGTCAGCCTGAGTCACGGAGTGGTCTGAAAGAGAAAAGACGGCACACGGCCGTCATGCACGGGTTGGTGCACGACGGCCGTGGTCACTCGGCCTTGGGCGTCGGAGTGGACGCCGGCTTGGAGTCGCTGGTAGCGCTGGAGCTGGAACTGGAGCTGGGCGAGGCGGCGCGCTGGTCCTTCTTGCCGTCCTTGCCGTAGTCGGTGATGTAGAACCCGGAGCCCTTGAACAGCAGGCCGGCACCACCCGAGATGATGCGCGTGGCCACGCTGCCGTCGGGCAGCTCGACGGAGTCAGGGACTTCGCTGATCTTGAAGATCCGCTCGATGATGGAGCCGTCGGGCGCGCGAAATTCGTAAGTTGGCATGGCTACGAAAGTTGGCTGAGGTCAAACAGCCTCGAAACGTAGCCATTCCCGGGAGCGGGTTCAACGGCTGCGGGCCGTGTTCGTTCAGGACACCACCAGCGTAGGGGCTCCCGGGGTGTAGGTGACCGTGAGGCGCGTGAGGTTGTCGGTCCGCTGCGGCGAGTTGGGGAGGTTGTCGCCGGCGCTGTTGAAGAGGGCCCCGTGATTGGGGCAGCGGAAGCTCGCCCCGTTGACCACGTTGATCGTCGTCCCGGCGTGCGGGCAGATCATGGAGAAGGCGGAGAAACTGGTGGCGCTGGTCCGCACGACCGCCACCGGCCCGCCGTTCACGTTGCCCACGCTCCCGGCCACCCCACCGACGTTCGCGAGGGCCGGCCAGGCGGCGATGTTGACCACCAGGCCGGCGGGGGCCACGGTGAAGGCCACCGTGATCGTGCGCGACGCCACGCCGGTGGCCGACACCGTAACGGTCGCCGTGTAGGTGCCCGCCGCGAGGGTACCGTTGGTGGGGCGGAGGGCGAGCGTGGCCGGCGCACTGGTCCCGTTGAGGGTGGCGCTCAGCCAACCGGTGGCACCGACGCCGTACGCCACTTGAACGGCGAGGCCACCAAGGGTGCCGCCACCGGCGTTGGTGCATTGCACCACCTGCGCTGCCGGGGTGGTCCCGATCACCGCACTGAACGCGAGCGTGCTGCTGGACAGCAGGAGCGATGGCGGGCTGGCCGGGTCCTGCACCGCGAAGGCGACCGACAGCGTCTGCGGGCCATTGCTTACCCCGGGGGCGCTGATGGTGACGGTCGCATTGTAGGTGCCTGCTGCCAGGGTGCCCTTCTGCACGCCGACCGTCAGCACGGCGGGCGCCGCCGCCTGGTCGAGTTGCACCGTGAGCCAGCCACTCCGCTGGTTGGGCGCATAGGCGAGGCTCACCTGCAGCCCGGAGAGCGTGCCACCGCCGCTGTTCCCGATCGCCAACGTCTGGGACGCCGGATTGGCCCCGGTCGTGGTGGTGACGAACGTCAGGGAGGTCGCCGACAGCGCGAGGGCGGGAGGCAGCGGCGTGCCGCCGATCGTGAGCGTGCCGTCGGCGTTGAGTCGCACGCCCACGGGCGCGAGATCGGCGGTGGGCTGCCCGGACAGCCACGTCCCGTCGGCCCCGAAGCGGGCACCGTGATTGGGGCAGAGAAAGCCGCTCCCCTCCACGTTCACGATCGTCCCGCGGTGCGGACAGGCCAGCGCCAACGCGCGGTACTGCGACGGGCCGGTGCGCTCGACCAGCACCGGTGACAGCGTTCCCTGCTGCACCACGGTGCGCCCGCCCACCGTCTGCAGCGCACTCACGGTGCGCGGGTCGAACGAGAAGGGGGTGGCCGGGAACGCCGGGATGGTTTCCGGACCGCTGAACACCCCGTCGCCGCAGGCGGCGGTTGCCAGTGCCCCGAGTGACAGCACCGAGGCCGATGTGAGGAACTGGCGCCGATCGACGCGGGCGCAGGAGTCACAGGGGGACGACGTACGGGCTGGCGTGTCCGGCGACATGGCGGGCAGCGAAGGAGGTGACGGCGCCGGCGCACTGCCGGGCCCGACGAAATGCTAGCACCAAACCTGACGATCCGGCGTGCGGTTCCGCATCATCACCCGTCACGACGCAGGAGTGGCGGCGCGGCGGCGGCGATCGCAGCTTCGACAGATGCGTCTTCCCTTCGTCTCCCATCGGTTCCCACGCATCGCGCGCGTACGCTACGCCGTGGTGCTGTCGGCGCTCCTGTGGCCGTCGGCCCCGCTGTGGTCCGTGGCGGCGCAATCGGCGCCATCGGCTCTGCCATCCGCCTCACCAACGGTGCTGACCGGCCCCGGAGTATCGGCCGAACTGGCGTCGCAGCGCCGGCGGCAGTTGGCGGACGTGCGCTACGGCCTGTCGCTGACCGTTGGTCCGGGCGACACGGCGAGCGGCCGCGTGGTCGTGGACTTCGCCAGACGCCGCGGCGGCGATGTCATCCTGGATTTCCGCGGGCTCACCGTAGCCGGCGGGGCGATCAACGGGGTCGAGTGGCGTGATGCGGCGGCGCGCTGGAACCGGCACCACGTGGTGATCCCTGCCGAGCGCCTGCGCCTGGGGCGCAACCGCGTGACGCTGGACTTCGCCACGCCGATCGCATCGGCAGGAGCAGCGATCATCCGCACGCGTGATGCGGCCGACAGCAGCACGTACCTCTACACGCTGCTGGTCCCGTCCGATGCCAACCTGCTCTTTCCCTCGTTCGACCAGCCCGATCTCAAGGCACGCGTCACGCTGGCGCTCACCACGCCGCGCTCGTGGCGCGCGTTGGCGAATGGGGCGCTGCAGCGCGTGGATTCGAGCGCGAGCGGCCTGACGCATCATTTCGCCCCCACGAAGCCGCTCAGTACGTATCTGATCGCCTTCGCGGCTGGCCCCTGGGCCATACACACGCGTGCCGAAGCGATGCGCGAGGGGGGCCCGAAGGTGCCGATGTCGCTGTACGTCCGCGCCTCTCGCAACCGGGAGGCGGAGCACGACACGCTCGTGGCGATGAACGCGCGCGCCCTGCGCTGGCTGGGCCGCTACTTCGGGGTGCCCTACGGGTTCGACAAATACGATGCGCTGCTGGCGCCGGCGTTCCCGTTCGGGGGCATGGAGCATCCCGGCGCCGTGTTCTACAACGAGGAGAGCTTCATCTACCGCGAGCGCCCGACCACCGCGCAGCTGCTGGGGCGTCAGGCCACCACGTTTCACGAAGTGGCACATCAGTGGTTCGGCGATTACGTGACGATGCGCTGGTTCGATGACCTGTGGCTCAAGGAAGGCTTCGCCACCTTCATGGCGGCGCGCATGCAGGCGGATCTCGAGCCCGCGTCCAATGCCTGGAAGACGTTCTATCTGCGCAACAAACCGGTGGCCTACGGGACCGACGCGACCGCCGGCACGACTCCGGTCTGGCAGGCACTGGCCAACCTCGATCAGGCCAAGAGCAATTACGGCCCGATCGTGTACAACAAGGCGCCGTCGGTGCTCAAGCAGCTGGAGTATCTCGTGGGCCCCGCTGCATTCCAGCGTGGGGTGCAGCAGTTCCTGCGGCAGCATGCGTATGGCAACGCCACCTGGCAGGCACTCCTGGCCAGTATCGGGGCCGCCAGCGGGCGTGATCTCACGGCCTGGGGACGCCAGTGGATGCTGCGCCCGGGCATGCCGGTCGTCACGCAGGAGGTGACGGTGGCGAACGGGCGCATCACCCGCCTCGCCCTGGTGCAGCGCCCGGCGCAGCCGGCCCTCTCGGGCGCGGGCGCGTGGCCGCTCAAGATGCAGGTACGGTTGCACTATGCAGGACGGGATCCGGTGCGCCTGCCGGTGGAACTCACCGGAGATACGACGATCGTGCGCGCGGCCGTTGGCCAGCCCGCGCCGGACTTCGTCTACGCCAACGAGGGGGACTTCGGGTACGCGATCGTGCTTCCCGATAGCGCGAGTGTGCGTTGGCTCGAACAGCGCGTGGCGTCGGTCGATGACGATTTCCTGCGCGCCATGCTCTGGGGCTCACTCTGGGACCTCGTGCGTGAAGCGCAACTGTCTCCGGCGCGCTATGCACGCATGGTCATGCGCGCGTTGCCAGCGGAGCGCGACGAGCAGCTGTCGGGTACGCTCGTGGCGCGGTTGGGCACGAGCGTGACGCGCTATGCACCCGCCGTCGTGCGCGACGCCTTGCTCCCGGAAGTTGAGCGCCTGCTCCTGCGCGGCGCCGCCGACTCGACCCGGAGCTACGGCATCCGCAAGAGTCATCTCGACGCCTACATCGCGCTTGCGCAGCGGAGCCCTGCCCTCTCGCAGCTCAGAGCGTGGCTCGACGCCGACAGCGCCGCCGGGCTCCCCGTCCGTGCGCCCACCCGCTGGGCGATCGTGACCCGTCTCGTGTCGCGGGGCGCTTCCGACGCCGACTCGCTCATCGCCACCCAGCAGGCACGCGATGCCACGAGCGAAGGCGCGCGGATGGCATTCGTGGCGAGCGCGGCCAAACCCGACAGCGCAGTGAAGCACCTTCTCTTCAACCGCTGGTTCCGTGATGCGGCGCTCAACGAGGAGTGGGTGACCTCCAGCCTGCGCGCCTTCCACGACCCCGAGCAGCAGCAGCTCACCCGCCCCTATCTGCGCGCCGCCCTCGATACGCTGCCCTGGATTCAGCAGCATCGTCGCATCTTCTTTCTCGGTAGCTGGCTCGGGGGCACACTCGGTGGGCAGACGGAGCGGGCAGCGCTCGACATCGTGGATCGCTGGCTGGCATCGCAGCCATTACTCGCCGCCGATCTCCGGCAGAAGGTGTTGCAGGCGCGCGATGACCTCGAACGCACGGTGCGCATTCGGGAGCAGTTCGCGCCGGAGGCCGAGGAAGCGGCGGTGGACGCGGTGGTGGATCGCTGGCTGACCGGACTCAACACCAAGGACACGCTGCTGCTGCGGGAAACCCTGGTGCCGACCGGCTGGACGATGATGACTGTGGCCGAGGGGGGCAGCGCCATGCAGACACCGCAGCTGTCGGACGACAGCGCCCTCCTCGCCAGGATGCCCAGCCGAGCGGGACGTGCTGACGTGGCCGCACGCCTCCGCGTGATGCACGGCGCCATGGCGCAGGTGTGGGCCACGCACCGATCGGTGGGCGACGACGACCGGGGGCAGGCGTGCGGCGCGGAGCTCTTCACCCTCATGAAGTCACGCGGCGGCTGGCGGCTCGCGGGCGTGTCGTCCACCGAGCAGACCACGGGGTGTCCGGCGCTCTTCGACCGAGCGGGCGCAGCGGTCCCGCTACCGGAGGAGGATCGTGCGGCAGTGGTGCAGCTGTCGGAGGCCCTGCTTAAGGCGCTGTCGGCACGAGACACGGCGGCGCTCCGCCCGCTCGTGCATCCAGGCATCATGCTGCGCTCGATCAGCGATCCCGCCGGGCCACGAACCGCGGTGAACACACAGGATGCGGGCACCTTCTTCCGTACCCTCCCCGCAGGGCGCGAACGATTGCTCGAGCGCATGTGGTCACCCGAGGTGTACGCCTTCGGCCCGTTGGTGGAAGTCCATGCACCGTACGATTTCCACGTAGACGGGGCATTTTCGCACTGCGGGACCGACGTGTTCACGTTGGTCAAGACCAATGGGCAGTGGCGAGTCACCCACATTGCGTACACGGTGCAGCGGGCGGGCTGTGCCCCGAGTCCGCTCGGCCCGCCTCGCTGACGGAACGGCTGAGCCCCCCACACGATGCGCCACGGGCCGTCGTGGGACCGGATTTTTCCGCATTCTGCCGACAACCGGCGCACCACAGGGACGAACCTGCAGAATCGTGGACAAATCGATACATTGCGCGCATTCTCTTCCCGGTCGCCGCGGCGTATGCCGCACCGTCGCGCCGCGTTCCGTAGCCGGAGACGGCCGTCGGGCACCCACTCCCCCATTGGACGATGCCAGCAATCGCGTGCGCTGGTTCCGCTCCGTCGCGTCCGCACCTCAGCGGCCGTGAAATGGCCATTGGCCCCCAACCCCTGGAACAACATCAGATGCGTCTCTTCCGTCAGAGCGCCGTGGCACTGGCGCTGCTCGTCGCGTCGGCCTCGGACCTCCTCGCCCAGCGACGGGTCACAGGCCGCGTGACCGAGGAAGGCAGCAGCGCCCCGCTCGCTGCCGCAAGTATTCAGGTGGTCGGCACGACGACCGGCGCTTACACCGATGGCTCAGGCAACTTCGCCGTACAGGTTCCGAGTGGCGCGGTCTCGCTCCGCGTGCGCCGCATCGGGTATCAGATGCGCACCGTGCTGGTGCAGGCTGATCAGCAGAGTGTGGTCGTGGAGCTCAAGAAGGACGTGCTGCAGCTCGAAACGCAGGTGGTCACCGCGCAGTCCGGCTCCATCGAGAAGCGCTCGGCCGCCACGACCGTGGCGGCGGTCAACGCCGAAGAGCTGAACCGGGTGCCGGCCATGACGATCGACCAGGCCCTGCAGGGCAAGGTCACGGGTGCGCGCATCAACATGAACACGGGCGCGCCGGGCGGTGGCGGACAGATTCAGATCCGCGGCACCACGTCCATTCTCGGCAACGGCGAGCCGCTCTTCGTGATCGACGGTGTGATCATGTCGAATGCCTCGATCGCCGGCGGTCAGAACACGCTGACGCGCGCGGGTGGCGCCGGCACGAACATCGCGAGCGTGCAGGACAACCGCACGAACCGCCTGGCCGACCTGAACCCGAACGAAATCGAGGACATTCAGGTGCTGAAGGACGCCGCCGCCGCCGCGCTGTACGGTTCGCGCGCGACCAATGGCGTCGTCATCATTACCACGAAGCGTGGCCGCGCGGGCCAGGCGCGCTGGAACCTCACACAGCGCGTGGGGCAGTCGTCGCTGCTGCGCGGACTGGGGACGCGCTGCTTTGCCGACTCGTCGAGCGCCGTCACCGCGGCCGCTGCCGCGGCCAGTCAGGCCATTGCCATCGAGGCGTTCAACGCGGCCAAGGCAGCCAACGGTGGTCGCATCCCCTGCTACGATCACGTGGGCCAGCTGTTCGGCCGCGCGCCGATGGCGTGGGAAACGGGGATCAACGTTTCCGGCGGCTCCGACGCCACGCGGTACTTCGCGTCGATGAGCCGCAAGTACGACGGCGGTATCGCGACCAACACCGGCGCCCTGCGCGACAACGCCCGAATCAACCTCGACCAGAACATCTCGAGCCGCCTGCAGGCGCGCATCGACCTCGGGTACACCCGGTCGGTCGCCAATCGAGGTCTCTCCAACAACGGCAACGACCCGAACACGTCGCCGCTCTACGTGTTCGGCAAGACGCCGAGCTTCCTCGAACTGCAGACCCGCGACGCGTCGGGCAACTTCCCCGTCAATCGGTTTGGCGGTGGCGGTGCCGCGGCAAACACGTCGAACCCGTTCCAGACGTTCGAGTTCGTCAACAATGACGAAAACGTCGATCGCATCGTGGGATCGGCGACGCTCGGCTGGCAGGCACTCGCGACCGAGGTCAATCAGGTCCGCGTGGAGTATCAGATCGGCGTGGACCGCTTCACGCAGGACAACTTCCTGTACAGTCCGAACTTCTTGCAGTTCGAACCGCAGGATGGACTGCCGGGTACCGTCGTGAATACGAATGCGCTGTCGCGCCAGTTCAATCAGGTGCTTCGCGCGAACTGGAACTTCACGCCGACGAGCTTCCCGGCCACCTTCCGTACGGTGGCGGGTGTGACCGAAGAACAGCAGGGGCTGAACGTAGGCCGCGTGCGCGCGCAGGGGCTGATTCCGGGTGTCACGAACGTAAATCAGGGTCAGCAGCTCACGTTCCAGAACCAGGAGTTGCAGACGGACCAGGGTCTCTTCCTGCAGACCACGGCGCAGGCGTTCAATGATCGCCTGACCCTTGGCGCTGGCATCCGGGGTGACCGCTCGAGCAACAACGGTGATCGCGACAAGTACTATGTGTTCCCGAGCGCCCAGGCGGCGTACCGCTTCGAGAAGCTGCTCCCCGGCATCGACGAACTGAAGCTGCTCGCGAACTGGGGGCAGACGGGTAACCGTCCGCTCTACGGCCAGCGCTTCATCACGTTCGGCAACACACCGTTCATCAACGGCGTGAACGGCATCGGTACGAACGCAACGCTCGGCAATCCTGAAGTGCGTCCGGAGCGCAAGACCGACTTCGTGCTCGGCTTCACCATGGCCGGTCTCGACCAGCGTGTCAGCCTCGACTACGCGTACGTGGATACGCGTATCGACGATGTGCTCTTCAACCGTCCGATCCCGCCGACGGCCGGTATCTCGCAGCAGATCTTCAACGGCGGCCGTCTCCGCAACAAGGCGCAGGAAGTGTCGCTCACGCTGGTGCCGGTGCAGAGCCGGTCGTACACGTGGGTAAGCCGCACCTCGTTCCAGAAGATCCGCAACGTGACGGAAGCGCTGCCGATTCCGCCCTTCAACCCGGCCAACGTGGGCTTCGGCGCCGCGTACGGCCGTCCGCGCATCACGCAGGGGGTCTCGACGACGGCGATCTGGGGCAACCGGCCGATCTTCCGTGACGACGGCACCGTGGTCACGCGCGACACGATCATCGGCGATGCCGTGCCGGATCACGAAATGTTCTTCACCAACACCTTCACGGTCGGCCGCTTCACCCTCAATACGCAGATCGACTGGCGCAAGGGCGGCGACGTGACGAACCTGACCCAGAACATCTGGGATCAGTTCCAGCGCTCACGCGATTACGATGCGCCCTCGCCGTGCCGCGGTCAGACGAGCGCCAACCTCGCCTGCGTGCGCAACGCCGGTGGTGTCCGCACGCTGCTCGACACGTCGAGCACCGCGACGCTTGGCGCCTACCGCTTCCGTCGCTGGAACAACGGTGGTGATGCCCGCGTGTACGTGCAGGACGGCTCGTTCGTCAAGCTCCGCGAAGTGTCGCTGACCTACTCGGTGCCGCAGTCCGTCAGCCGTCGCCTGCTCGGGCAGGGCGTTGGCGACGTGCGGTTGAATGTCGTGGGTCGCAACCTCGCGGTGTTCATGGATTACTGGGGCATGGACCCGGAAGTCACGAACTTCGGCAACGGGCCCATCCGAAGCGCCGTGGACCTCGCGCCGTTCCCGCCCAACCGTCAGTTCTTCTTCAGCGTGGACGTGGGGTTCTGAGCCATGACCACTTTCATCACGACTGTGCGGAGTAACCGCATGACCCGTATTCTGCCGGCGCTCACCGCGGCCGCCGTGCTCCTGGCCGGCTGCAGCGCCGATCGCCTCAACGTTCCGAACTTCAACGAAGCCAGCACGGATCAGCCGGTCGACCGGCCGCTGCTGCAGAACCTCGCATCGGGCATTCTCGCCGAGCAGCGTGGGGGCTTGACCGGACT
>CAZNZG010000106.1:0-4100 GCA_964577455.1 uncultured Gemmatimonas sp.
TCTGTGACTCATCCGCCGGATCCGTGGTGCTGTCCCCTCTTGCACGGATCACTGACATACTGCATACTCTTGGAAGCCTCACGGCTCGCGGCGATTTCTGGCGATTGCTGGCCGCGTCACCAACACAGCTAAACCGCTCTCCAGTCGGCAGCATTCTGACCCGGGAGCGGCACGTCGCCGCCCCGGGTTTTTTGTTGTCCCGAAGTACGCACTCCGTCGCGATTTGAACGGCCAGCTTGTGGCGCGACGCTAAACAAGTCCACTAAAGCGGACCACCGACGGGGCGCGGCCAACGCTCCGTCACCTCCCGGCGCACGCGCCAGGAGAATCATGCCACGAAAGACAACTGCCCCGTCGCGTGATGACGACGTGGCCATGCGCGATGTACCCACATGGGACACGCCGGCGCCGCAGTCGCTGCTGCGCCCGCTCGGAATCGTGGGCTACGACGCCATCGAGCCGGCACTGCTTGCCGCACTCGCCACCGACGAGCCGCTGCTCCTCGTCAGTGAGCACGGCGCCGCCAAGACGCTCCTGCTCGTGCGCCTTGCCGCGGCGCTCGACGTCGCGCTACGCCACTACAATGCGAGCCTGCTGCAGTTCGACGATCTCGCCGGCTTTCCCATTCCCGACGAGCATGGCGGTATCCGGTACGCGGCGCCGTCCGGTGCCATTTGGGACGCCGAAGCCGTGTTCTTCGATGAGATCGGTCGGTGCCGGCCGGAGGTGGCCAACAAACTGTTCCCCATCGTGCACGAGCGGCGCATTCAGGGTATCGCGCTCGAATCGCTGCGCTACCGATGGGCGGCCACCAATCCGCCACCCGAAGCACAGGAGCACGATCAGCACGTCGCCGACAGCTACGAGGGTGTGGAACGTCTGGATCCGGCCTTGGCCGATCGCTTTTCGTACATCGTGTCGCTCCCGCGCTACGCCGATCTGTCGGATGATGATCGACGTCGAGTGATCTGCGGAGCCGATGTGTCGCCCACCGCGTACGACAGCGCTGCGGTACGCGAGCTCGTGGCCGCGACGCGAGCACTGCTGCCCACCGTGCATGCCATGCATGGTGACACTGCCACTGCCTACGTGTTGTCGCTCACGTCGCGGCTGCATGCCCTGCATGTTGCGTGTGGAGGCCGGCGTGCGGCCACGATCCGGCGTAATCTGCTGGCGGTCCATGCCGCCTGTCTGGCACTGGGCAGGCCAGGTGATGAGCGCGCTGCCTGCGCTGCGCTCTTTGCCAGCATTCCCGACGTGGTGCGTCGTGTGGTACCGCGCAGCACCTTGCTGGCCGCGCATCAGGCGGCATGGCGCGAGTCGTGCCTGGAACCGACGGATCCCACGCGCGCACTGATTGCGGTGCGTGATCACATGCAGCGCGCCGCGCTGGCCCTCACGCTGCCGGATGTCCCCTTCGCGGTGCGCGGTGAAGTGCTCTGTGAAGCGCTCTCGGCGATGCGTGACGTGGAGTGCCAGATCTTCGCCTGGCAGCTCTTTCCCCGAGTGCTGCGCGACAGTCAGCTGCCCGCCACGGCCGTGGAGATGCTTGCCGAAGTGGTGGGGCGCATCGCGAATGGTGGATTCGAGGTGAAGGGATACACGCCGCAGCGCGAGTGGGCCACGAAGGCGCGCGCTGTCCTGGCTTCCAGCGCGATTCCGAAGGAGGAGCTGGAGTACCTGCACGGCGTGGTAACCCACGCCTACGGATTGCCGGAATCGGCCACCGGGTTCGTGCTCAAGGCGGGGGCGGATGCTGCCGTTGCGCGCGTGCTGGAGGTTCGCGCACGATGCATTGCGCTCGTGGGAGGACGTGGGGCTGTACAGGCGAGTGCGGCATGACGCTGCCGCAATCACTGCCAATGGCCGATCATCAGTCGGCACTGCACAACTGCGGCCCGAGTCCGGCCAGTGTGTATCGCACGGCACCGGCAGGGACCGTGTACTTGCTGGATCTGTACGGTGAACTGCACGCATGCCCCCTGATCGCCAAGAGACTGCGTGCGCGATTCACGCCGCTGTGCACGCAGGACAACAACCAGCGGTCGCTGCCCAATGAGGCGGTGGTGCCGCCGGCGTGTCCCGATGCCGTACGGTCGCTGCTATCCGCGCTGCTTCATCTGCTGGAGGATCCTCAGCGCCACGGGCAGATGCCACGCGGGCGTTCGGCCAGCGGAACCCTGCGCACGGCCATGCGTGCATTCACGAGGCATGGCGCCGGACCGTCACCAAGCCCTTGCACGGAAGAAGAGGTACTGACCTCGATCGTTCGGCTCACACAACGCCTCGAGCAGTTCGGGAGTCTCGTGCCCGTCAGCGCCCTGGTGAAGTGGCAGCCGCGTACTTCGATCAATGGCGCTTCATCGGTCTCGTCGCCAACCGGGATTGCGCTGCCATGGATGCCAGAGCCGCCGGCGCCTCTGCGATCTGCGGAGATGCGTGCCCTTATTCGTCTGGCCTGGATTATCTGTGTGGTCAGCTACGCGGCGCCACCAATCGTGCTCTTCGGTCGTGCACCCTCACTGCGCTACTGGCGCGCTGACGGCATGCTGAGTGTGCGGTGGCTCGGCAACACGGAGGTGGTGGCATGACGAGTATGCGATCGGTCGACGAATGCGTGGCACACGTACTGAACATCGTGGGTGCGCGTCCGCTGGCACTCGATGCCTTCCTGCGCATCGCCGCGGTCGAGTGGAGCGGTACGGTCACGACAGCCTGCATCGAGTGCGCGGACCGGCCACGGCTGCTGCTCAATCCGGCATTCGTCGAGCGTTACTGCCACACCCCCGAGCGACTTGCGGCGTTGCTGCTTCACGAACTGGCGCATGTGAGCATGGGACATACCCGTATGTTTCCGCGTCCCACACCGGCGCACAACATGGCCTGTGACGCGATCATCAACCGGGAGATCGCTGCCATGGCCACGGAGCATCACGCCGATGTTTCCGGGCTGACAGCACTGTTCGTGGAGTACTACGCCGCCAACGCGTCGCCGTGGTTTCTGTTGCGACCACCACCAGGATGGCCAATGGCACCGGACTGGGAGGCGTCGAAGGGACTGCCTGCGGCGCTTCGGTCGTTGCACTTCCGGTTGTATCGCACCGACACGCCGCAACAGCGGCACACGGTGCAGTACAGCGAGATCGTGGATGCGCTGCGGTGCGCCGGCGATCTCGACATGTCGAAGCTGCTCGGGGCGCACGGTGAGACGGCCACGGAATGTTCGGCGCTTACCAGTGGTCGTGATGCTGCCGCCGCGGATGTGCTTGCGCAGGCGCTCGATCCGATCAGCGGTCGTCTCGCCGGCGTGGGCGGTCGTGACGTGATGCTGCAGGTACAGCGTACACGAAAGCGTGCTGAATTGGAGCGTGCGCTGCGGATGCTGTTGCGCCGCTGCTTCACATCCGGCGGCGAGCGCAGGAAGGTGTCGTGGGTGGAGCGCCCCACACGGACGGCATTGCCGCACCGGGATCGTCGCGCACCCGCACGTGTCGCTCTCGCCCGCGCGTTCGGTGCGCCGCCTCCCTTGTTCTTCGCAGATACCGGGCGCCAGCCCGTGGCGGAGCCCACGCAGGCCACGATCTATCTCGACACCAGCGGCAGCATGGACGGTGTACTCCCTGCCTTGCATGCGACACTGGCAGCACTCCGTCGCGAACTCCGCCCGCGCATTCTGCTCTTCTCCACAGTGGTGGCGGAGGTGGATGGGGCCGACTTCGATGCAGGGCGGCTGCGAACGACGGGCGGGACCAGCATCGCGCCCGTGCTCGAGCATGCCTTGCAACACATGCCGCGGCTCACGCTGCCCCCCGTATCCTCGCGCGCGCGCATCCCGTCGCGCGCGCTCGTTCTCACAGACGGCTGCTTCGATCAGCCGCGCAAGACGCTCTGCCGCCAGTTGAAGGCCCGCGGTATCGAGCTGCACCTCGGTGTGACCGCTGCGGGTCCGCTGCATGACGACAAGCCGTGGGTGGCGAGCGCCACGCGGCTCCCCATCTGACCTGATCACTCGACCATACGGAGCCATTGCTCATGCCTACTTCTTCGGTGTTTCAACCTGTGTCACCTCACGGTTCACCTCACGGTTCGCCTCACGGTTC
>CAZNZG010000106.1:4200-11282 GCA_964577455.1 uncultured Gemmatimonas sp.
CCTCACGTGTGGACTGTGGGCGGGCTGCGTTTTGCGGAGGCCGTGCTGCCGGGGCATCCGGACAAGCTGGCCGATCAGGTGGCCGATGCGATCGTGGACATCGCCCTCGCGTGCGATCCACGAGCGATCGTGCAGGTCGAGGTGGCGGTCCATCACGACCATTGTCACCTGAACGGCCGTTGCAGTACGGCAGGCGGTGCGATCGATCGGCACTTCATCGATGCCACGGTGCGAGGCGTATATCGCCGCGCGGGCTTCGGTGTGCCGTTCGTCGGGGTGGGGGACGGCGCCGACTACCAATGCCCGGATCCGGCGGCGCTCAGGATCGATCAGTCGGCGTTGGTGGTGGATGAAGCCGACCGTTTCGAGCGCGACGATCGCGAGCGGTGCGACGATCAGGCCATCCACGTGGGGTATGCCCTCGGCCATCCGGAGACACGGTGGTTACCGGTGGAGCAGCATCTCGCGCTTCGGCTCCGCGAGGAACTGCTGGCGCTGTGCGTGAGCGAGCGGGCGCTCGGCGCCGGGCCTGACGGCAAGGTGCTCATTGCGCTGCAGCCGGTGGGTGACGGACGGTGGCAACCCGCGTGGGTGGTGGGGAGTGTGCAGCACCTGTCCGAGTCCGCGGTGGTACTGTTGGAGCGTACGGTACGGGAGCGGTTCGTGGCGCTGCTGGTGGAGGAAGCCGCGCGCTGCCCGGCGGTGCTGACCGCACCGTCGCCCAACCTGCCGGTGCGCATCAACGAGAGCGGCACGTTCGTGGAGGGTGGCCCGATCAACGACAACGGGCAGACCGGACGCAAGCTCGTGATGGACTTCTACGGGCCGCAGGTGGGGATCGGCGGCGGCGCCCTGAGTGGCAAGGATCCGTGGCGTCTGGATCGGGCTGGTGCATTGCGTGCGCGTCAGATCGCCGTGGCGATGGTGGAAACCGGGTTTGTCCGGGAGGCGCGGGTGATCTTCGCCTGGGGGCACCGCGACCGCCGGCCGAGCGGGGTGCAGCTCGAGGCCGACGGACGCGTGCTGGAGCCGGTGGCGGTGCAGCGGTGGCTCGCGCGCTTCGATCCATCACTTGCGGCCACGCACGAGGAGCTCGCGCTGGCCGCGGTAAACTGGGAGAACTGCGCGCGGGCGGGGCACTTCGGGCGGGGGATGGTCTGGGACGGGGGGCGGTGATCGCGGATGCCATCCCTCGTTGTGCCGCGGGGCGACGGTCACCACCACTACATCGACATCACCGCCCACAGGAGCGCGAGGAACAGCAGGGCGGCGATGCCGCCGGCGATCAGCAGTCCCTTGGCGACGCCCCGTGTAGCGCTCACGGCAACGCGGGTCTTCTGATCGCTGGCGAGACGCTGCTCGAGCTCACGGATCACACCGTAGCCTGCATCGCTCTCGCGGAACGCCAGCCGCCCTTTCGCCACTGCCTCGAGCGCTTTCGCACGCCACGCGTCGCTTACGGGACCCGCCTTCCCCACGCCGACCATAGCGTTGCTGCCCGCAAAGGTCGCGAACTCCAGCAGGTCGGCGGTGCTTACGGGAATAGGCCAGTTGCGGATTACGTCGGCCTGTGCCTGCGGGTTACTTGCCGCCGCGGTCGCGATCTCGCCGAGGCGATCCACGAGTCCCTGTATCGAGGCCGGAGTATCCATGGTCGCGTACTCGTGGCCGCACAGTCCGCACTTGAGCTGAAACGCCTTGACGTCGGCGCCGCACGAGGGACACTTACGCATCGGGACTGTTCTCCGCGCCGTGGTAGACGGCGTACGCGATCAGCGTAGTAAGAAGCATGACGACGGCCACGCACAACGTGATGAGCATGGGGCGTGCGTCGAAGAAGGCGAGCAGCAGCACGAGAGGGATGGCCACTGCGGTGCATAGCGATGCAACGGTGCGCATGAGCAGTGATCGTCGCTCCGAGCGATAACGCACTCCGAGCGTGAAGAACAGCATCGCGCCGGATACGATGCCGATCGCTACCGTCGAGGCGATATGCGCGGCATCGGGTCCCGTGTCGTACAACCCCATCGCCGTAGTGAGCGTGATGGCCAGACCGATCGCGATCGCTGCCGGCACCGGCGCGATCGCAATCTCCGCGTGTGGTGACGTCATGGCGCCTCCGCTTTCGGCGGAGCCGTGACGACCGGCGGCTCGCTCACAGGGAGCGGCGGCGGTGCGATGACGGGCATGTGAAAGTATCCGACGTCGGCGCTACGTGCCCACTGTGCCATACCCGGTGTCCAGACGAAGGTATCGCGTGCCAGTGTACCGGTGAGCAGTGCCGACTGCACTTGCTGTCGCGACCATGGCCCGGCAACGGCGCCATTGACCACCACGTAGAACGCCTGCTGATCGGCGGCACGAAACGCCTCCGGTGAGCCCACGCGCACCGTGTGCTGAATGACCTGGTTCATCGTGCCCACCATCTGCTGCGCGATACCGACTCCGAGGCCGAACTCCATAAGTCGCTCGAGCGCACTGTAGTCGTGTGAATCACTCATGACCAAGCCTCAGCGGATGGGGGGAGGAACAGGGGGCATTCCCGGTGGCATACCGGGCGGCGTAGCCCCGCCGTTGGTGGCGAACAGATGCGCGAGTTCGGCGAGCTGACTGGCAGGCTGCCATGCCGCAAGCCCCTCGCGCCACACCATATGTGACGGAGAGAACTGCCCCGTGGCGATGAACGATTGCAACTGCGTGGTTCCATATGGACCGTACTGAGCCCCGTTGACCGTGAGGAAGTACTGAGACGCAGCGGGCACTGGTGGAGGACCGGGCGGTGGGCCAGGCGGTGTCGCCGGAGGCATGCCCGGGGCAGGCGGGGCACCGGCACCACCCATCATTCCGGGCGTGCCGAGACCGGCCATCATTCCCGCCATCTGTCCGGTCATCACGCCGCCCAAACCGATACCCATCATCACCCCCGCGGGATTGAAGCCGCCGGTGTTGACGGTGCCCGCGGCGCCGAGGCTTTCCGCGCCAGCCTTGAGTGCCTCCGCCTGCTTCTCGAGTGCATAGGCGCCGATGAACTGCTGTTTGGTCTGCATGTTTTGCGCAAAGGCCAGCTGCTCCCGCTGCAGTCGGGCCGATTCCGACATGTTCTCGGCGTTGATCGCCTGCATGTCGACGAGATTGCGGCGCTCCATTTCGCCCATCATGGCGGTTGTGGCAGCCACCTGGTCGGTCGTGATCGACTTGAGCTGCGCGTAGGCCTCGGAGTCCTTCTTCAGTTCGACCGACGAAATTTCGACCGAGATCACCCGGGTGCCGAACTGTTGCTCAAACAGCTCCGACAGGCGCGCCGTGCTCTGCTCTCGCACCTGATCGATGGCCCGCTCGAGCTGAACGAGTGGAATGTTGAAGGCGGCACCGAGGTTGGATACGATTCCCTTGATGCGCGACTGCAACATGGGCATCAGTTTTTCACGGAAGCGATCGAGATCGAAGTCCGTGAGCCGGTTCATCTTGATGAACGCCCGATAGTCATCGATGGCGAAATACACCGATCCCTGCACCGTGCACGGCACGGTGAAGCTCCCCAACTGTGGCTGTGACTCGGCTACGTCGAACCAGGGCAGGCGGAAATCGAGCTTCTGCGTGCCGGCGCGGTTGATGAAGTACACCTGCGCTTGAAAAGGCGAATCGCCGCCGTACGCCAGTCCTACAATGCTGGAGAGCACTGGGAGGTTGGCGGTCTTGAGGATCTGATCGAAGGGCCCTTCAATGAAGTCCTGCGACTGCCCGTTCTGGCTGTATACAAACACGGCCACTTCGCCATCGCGTACGCGCAGCGAACTCCCCCAGCGGATGGTATTCTCGCGCTTGGTGTCTCCCACCTCACCGCTGGGGCGCCACTTGTGGATCAGGTAATCTTCTTCGGGGGAGCGGATCACGTTGAGTGCTCCACCCTCGGCGCTCTTCCGGAACAGGCCCATGCTATCGCTCCGTCAGTTGCGGGTGGAGGAGTCCGCACCCTTTGCGGGAACGAGCGCTGCGGCTGCCTTTGCCGCGAGATCCTTCGAGATTTCCTCGATCATCTCCTGCTTCCAGGTGCTCGCGCTCACGTTGTCACGCAACGCTTCATCAGAAGAGCGCGATGCGGTGGCTTCACCGGTTGACAGCACCTGCCGCGTGGCCACGTGCACGATCTTGTAGGTCGCCGCGGCCCGACCGCGATAGCTCACGATTTCGCGCTGCGACATGCGAAGCGTCCGTGACTGCCGATCGACGGAGAGATCCTGCACCGTGAGCTGCACCACTACGTCCGCCACCTGCATCTGTCCCTGCTTGAGCGCTTCCGTACTTGCGACGGCACCGGAGCCAGCGAGCGCGAGCTCGGCGTCCACATCGCTACTCGAGCCACGATCGAGTAGCGCTACTTTGCCCGTGCCGTTGATCGCCGCAGTCACTCGTTCACGCAGCAGCGAGGCCGCATCGGCGTCGAGTTGCACGCCATCGTCACCGCGTGGCTCGCCGACCACCACGCGCAGCTTATTGGCGTTGGGTGGCATGAACTTGGCTACGGACGCACTGATCTTGACGGTCCAGCTCTTTCGGGATTCGTCCTCTTCGAGCACACGGATGGCAGTGACCAGCCCCTGTGTGGATTCGGACAGCTGTCGCCCTCCCTCTGTCGCCGTGACGGATTCCTCCTTGCCTGCCCCGATCCCCGCCACATCCACATTCTTCCGCGTAGTTACGGTCCCTAGTTCTCGGCTCACATTGGACACGGAAATTGCCCGTCCGTGCACCTGCTCGACAGCGCGGAGCACGGCATCGCGGATGGCTTCATCGCGAGAGGGGCCGGTTCCGCTCGTCGTGACTTCGATGGTGGCGACGGTGCCCATCGGTGCGTCCGATGCAGCAGGGGGCGCACCTGTGGTGCTGTCCGCCGCGCCGTTGGGCGATGATTTCTCGCATGCGGTAAGCAGCAGTACGGTGATGGCGAGCGGGGAGACGAGCCTGAAGGGAATCATCGAATGGGTTTGGAAGACGTCAGTACTTCGTTTGGATGATGCGGGCGAGTGCCGTGACGAGCGTGTCTGCGCCCGGCATGCTGAGGCGCGCCGTCGTCTGGAACGCAGCGATGGGGAGAGACTGATTGCTCCGGCGGAACGCGAGAATTGCATCCTGTGCGGTCCAGCCGACCTGCGAGTCGAAGCGCACCCGCCCCATCGTGAGTTCGGCAATGGCACCGGCGCTTCCCGTGTCGGCCGTCAGACGAAAGCCCAACCGCTGGAGTTCGAATCGAAGCAGGTCACCGGCACGCCGGGTGAGGTCGATGGCTGAGGTGGCCTGCTCTGTCGATGTACCGGTACCACTGATGCCTACGGGAGTGGTCATGCCGTTCGCCCCGGGGATTACCAGTGCCACGCTACCGATGGCCCGCAGTCTGTCCACGGGTTCGGCGCGCACCACGGTAATCACACTGGCTTGCGGTACGCGGGTGCGAAAACAGCCGGTGAAGAGGATCAGCATTACCGGCACCACGGCGAGTCGCAGGCGACGCCGATCGGCGTCACCTGCGGTCCACAGTGATGCGGGCATCAGGTGCCCATCTTGAACATCGAGTCGTCGATCTTGAGGCCCTGCTTGCTCATGTAGTTCTTGAGCGCCGACACAACACCGACGTGACCCTTGGCGATCACTGGGATACCAGTGCCCATGCCCTTCGCTGCTCCAACGGCGTCCTTCACCTTGCGGAACTTGAGCGGATTCGAGGCGAGACCAGCCACGGTGGTCGTCGCAGCATTCAGCAGCGCCGGCACTTCACCAGCGAGAGCGGCGGTCTGCTTCACGCCGGAGAGGTACTGCTTGATCCCCGAGAACAGCATCTTCTTCTGATCTTCGGATAGCGCCTTCACCGAGTCAGACATCGTCTGCAGTTCCTTGGAATCCTGCTGAATCTGTGCGGTCGCCGCTTCCAGGACATTGCCGTCGACCTTGGTGAGTCCCTTCTGCATATCTTCGAGAAGCTTCTTGGTCTTCGCGGCATCGGTCTTCACACCCTGGGCGGCCTTCAGGGTGTCGGCAGAGCTGATGAGGGTGATGGCCGTCTGAATGAACTTGGTATATGTCGCGGTGGCCTGATTCTGAAACGCCTCGATCTCATCCTGCGCCGAAGCGACGGCGGGAGTGGAGAGGGTGAAGAGCATGGCTGCGCCAACGAGCGTGCGAAACTGCATGAGTAATTCTCCGGTGCCGGGAGGGAGGGAACGCAGAGCCACTGCGGCACACAGCGGCTCTGCGGTACTGGTCAGCGGACCTGACGGTTGCTGAGCTGATCGAGGACGGCCCGCGCGATTTCACCGGCGGCGTTCTTGAGGGCGTTGGTTTTCGCGACATCGGCGTTCGGGCCTGTGCCCGCGTACTGGGCCGGCCCAACGCTTACGACGGTACGTGGGATCCGTGAGGACACGTCGTAGACCTTCGCGACGACCTTCGCATACACCCGCGGATTGCCCGATACTTCATCCTTGTCCGGCAGTGTCATGTCGACGGTGCCGATGAGCGCGAACTTCACGTCCTGCTTTTGTGCTGCTGCGGCGATACGACGGAGAGTGGCGGCCTTGAGATCGTCACCAGAGCCGAAGTCACCACGTACCGTTTCCACGAGTGCGGGACTGGCATCGTCTTCAAGGAAGGCCGCCTCGACGGTTTCGTATCCGGCCGAAGCGAGTCGACTGCCAATAACGGCATCCAAGTCCTGTGCTGGCGCCACGCTGTAGAGCACTTTTGCCGCGCGCTCGAGCTGCGACGAGGACTCCACCGAGCTTGCTGTCACTTCACGTGCAGCTGACTCCTGTGACTTCGCGGCACCACTCGAGGCCATGCGCCCGTCGAACACGGCGCCTCCGTTCTTGAGGGCCTCGGCTTCCTTCGACTTGAAGGTGGTATCGCTCGATGCGGACCGGTCGCTCGACGCAGACTCCGATGCTCGCGCGGACGCGCTGGTGCGGCGTTCTGCACCGAATGACTCCTTCCCAATCTGCTCCCGGGCGAGCAGGAACATCCCCATCAGGGACTTCGCTGCTCCCGTCTGTGCGACTGAAGCGGTGGCTTGCAGCAGGTTCCGGAGCTTC
>CAZNZG010000107.1:0-263 GCA_964577455.1 uncultured Gemmatimonas sp.
AAGGTGAAGTGGTTCAACGACGCCAAGGGCTTTGGTTTCATCACGCCCGATGACGGCTCGAAGGATTGCTTCGTTCACCACTCGGCCATCCAGGGCGGCGGTTTCCGCACGCTGGCCGAGGGCGAGCGTGTCGAATTCGACATCGTGCAGGGCCAGAAGGGCCCCGCGGCCGAGCAGGTCGTGAAGCTCCGCGGCTAAGCCGCGACTTCAGCGAACTGACAACGGGCCACCAGTCTTCGGACTGGTGGCCCGTTGGTTTTTCG
>CAZNZG010000107.1:273-11159 GCA_964577455.1 uncultured Gemmatimonas sp.
CCTGCCGATGCGCGAAGGGCCGCCCGTCGAATCGGGCGGCCCTTCGTCTGTGTCCGGCGTTTACTTGATTTCGCTGTTGCCGCGGTAGTAGTCGCCGAGGAGATGTTCGGCGAAGTACTCCATCAGCATGCGCTGATTGTACGTGCCCACCGCGCCGCGGTAGCCGTGCGGCTCGCCCGGGTACACGTAGTAGTCGAAGCGCTTGTTGGCCTTGATGAGGGCATTGGCCAGGCGGATGGTGCCACCGGGGTGCACGTTGTTGTCGAGGTCACCCGTGACGAGGGCGAGGTTGCCCTTCAGGTTGGCCGCGAGCTCGTCGTTGGTGGGGACGCGGATCTCGAAGCGCACGTTGTCGATGTTGGTCGAGTCCTGCACCACCTCGCGCGAGGCGCCGTTGCCAGCACCGGGCCCGCCGCGACGCTGGGCACCAGCCGCGCCCGCCCGCGCACCACCACGTGCGGTGTCGTTCTTCGCCACGACCCGCACGCCGTGATTCCACTCGCTCCAGTTCTGGTTGTAGATGTTGTTGTCGTGGTTGCCCGACTCCGACCAGCCCACCTTGAAGAACTCGTTGTAGGGGGGCAGCAGCATGGCCGCCGCGGTGAGGAACCCGCCACCGGAGTGGCCGTAGATGCCCACCTTGTCGAGATCGATGAACTTGTGGCGCGCCGCCAGCTGCTCGAGTGCCGCCTTCTTGTCGGCGAGCGCGTAATCGCGGAGGTTGCCGTACCCGTAGCGGTGATAGGCAAGCGAGCGGAGCGGCGAGCCGCCGCGATGCCCCACCTGCACCACGATGAATCCAAGCTGCGCGAGCTGCATCTGGCCCCCACCCACGCTGAAGCCGGTGGTGACCGCTTCCGTCTGCGGCCCGGGGTACACGTAGTGGATGACGGGATACCTCTTCGTGCTGTCGAAGTCGAACGGCTTGAAGATGTTGCCGAAGAGCTCGGTCACGCCGTCGGCAGCCTTCACCGAGAATGGCTCGGCAGGCTTCCACCCGAGCTCCTTGAGCTTGGACACGTCCATCTCTTCGAGCTTCGTGAGCACCCGGCCGGTGAGGCCATCACGCACCACCGACACCGGTGTCTGGTCCATGCGCGAGTACGTGTCGTACACATAGCGTCCGCTCGGCGACACGATGCTGGGTGTGCCATTCTCGCCCAGCGTGAGCGCGTGGTGTGCGTTGCCGGCGTCCAGCAGTGTGAACCCCGTACCGTCGCCGTTCACTCGGTAGAGATGCGTCTGATAGAGCTGCTCGCCCGGCTCGCGTCCCTGACCGGAGAGCCACACCTGCTTCGTGGTGGAGTCGATCTTCACGATGCTGTTGGCGTTCCACTGGCCCGTGGTGAGTGCGCGCTTCTCGCCGCCGTCGAAGCCGTACACGTAAAACATGCCCCAGCCGGTCTTCTGTGACCACCAGAGGAAGTCGCCACCCTTGCCCAGGTAGCGCACAGGCTTGGGCTCGAGCGCGGCGCCTTCGATGGCGTCGGTGAGCAGCGTCTTGATGGCGCCCGTGGCCACGTCGAGCTCGATGAAATCCACGCTTCGCTGGGGACGGTCACGGCGCACGAGCCGCAGCTTGTCGCCGTTCACCGGCCAGTGAAGATCCTGCAGTGACTGGTCCTTCCACTTGCGCACGCTGACCTGCTTGATGGCGCCGTCACCACGGCGATAGATCCACAGTTCGTTCTGCGTGACGTTCTCCTCGCCGGGCATCGTGTACTTGTAGTGCAGCAGTACGGGACGCGGGTTGGCGAGCACGTTCACGAGGAACAGCTCCTTCACCTTCCGCTGGTCGCGGCGTACGAAGGCAAAGCTCTTCGAATCGGGCGACCAGATCACGTTGGGGCGCACGCGCATGTCGCGGCTGCTGGCGTCATCCTGATCGTCGGTGTTCTCGCCGTCCTGCTGCTGCCCGCCACCGCCGCTGAGGGCGTTGAGCTGACGCCGGTTCTCCGTGGTGTCGCGCGCACCGAACGAGTAGTCCTCTGCGCCATCGGTGCTGATCTTCGTGGTGTCGCCCTTCTTCACATCGACCAGGAACAGGTTGTGGTCGCGCGCGAAGACGAACACCGTGCTGTCCGGGGCAAAGTTGCGGAACTCGCGACTGTTGCCCCCGCCGAATCCGCCCCCCCCGCCGCCGCCGAAGCCACCGCCCTGCGTGTCACGCTCCTCGTCCGCCGCAGGCGGCGCGTTGCGCTGCACACGGCCCAGCGACTTGAGCGACTCCGTGGCCAGCGTCCACTCGTAGCGCACGGTGTCCACATTGAAGCGGAAACCCTTGTGGCTCTTGAGGAACGTGATGGTCTGGAAGGGCAGGTTGGTGGCGTCGTAGGGCTTCTTGCTGAGCAGTGTGAGCTGCTCCGCCAGCTTGGCCGGATCGAAGAGCGCGCGCTTGGTGCCACCAGACGGCGAGGGGACGTAGAGCATGAAGCGTGAGCCATTCCGGTCACGCCAGTTGTAGTACATCGTGTCGGACTTGCCGAGGAAACGGGGCTGAACGCCAAAGGTGTACGTGATGCTGCGCAGTGAGGCGGAGCCGAACCGGTTGGCGAGGGCCCAGTTGGCCTTGTTGGGGCGGGCTTCATCGGGCTGGCCCGCCTGCGACGCAAGCTGGGCCTGAAGGGAGGACGTCGCGGCGCCGAGCATCAGGAGCGTGCTGGCGAGGCGACGGGCGGGGAACGACATGGAGCGAGCCTCCGGAGGGTGGGAGTACCCTGTATTTACTCTCCGGGACGGGGGGGCGTTGAGCCGCCGTGTCGTCCCTGGGCGACCGGATCGGCGCATACGTCGTGGTCGCACAGCACCCCCCCGGTGCTCGTGGTGCCGCGCGCGTCAGCGCGTGATGGGCTCCGGCGGCCGGTCGTTATCGGATTTGGTAATGTGCATATGCGTATTTCTGCGTGGCTCCTTCGTCGCTCCTTCGCATTGGCTGATGGTGGCAATTCCGAGCGAAGTGATCCGGATCGGCAGAAACGACTGGCCCCCACGAAAGCGGGCCGCACGCACTCGTGGCAATGCGGGAATCCGGCGCGTCAGAGACCACGCGTCGCACACATGTCCATCCAACGAGCGATGGTGTCATGCTTGAGTTGCGGCTAGGCTCAGGGTACGGCGGTCATCGCCCCTTGCCGTATCAGGTGCGTCCACGCACGTCGTTCGCCTGCACGCACAGCAACAACACCCTCACTGGAGGCCACCAGGATGTACGATCGCATGGCGTTCATGGACGGGTTTCTCAAGGTCTGTCGGTCCGAGAAGGTATTGTCCACGCCAAAGACGGAGGGACTTCGGACCGCGCAGCAGAAGGCGCCGCAGGCAAAGCGGCCACCGGTGCCGCTCCCGCAGGATGAGCCCCCACAACCCGAGCGGCGGATCGACGGTGCGTCATGAAGGCTCAGTGCGGCTTTCGCCTGGCCGCTGCGCTTTTCCAGTTTCGTGGATAAATTATGCTGAACGTGGTCGAAGATGATCGGCTGACCCGTGATGTCGTCTGCGGGAGATGCGTCGTACGCATACGTGAACACGGACAATCAATGGATTCCGGAGGGGAGGTCGTTCGACGGCAGAGCGAAGAGACCGTCCCGGCGATACCGCCACTGTCCGTGGCGATCATCGCGGCGGATCAGCTGCGCCGTGAAACGTTGCGTGTGCTGCTCCGTGGACTACCCACCGTCGTGGTCCAACGTGCCATCGGTGACACCACAGCGCTCGGAGAGAATCGGGGGCATGCGTCCCCCGATGTGGTGCTCCTCGATGCTGGCTGCGATGTCGAACACACTTTTTCCGAGTGTGTTCAGTTGCAGAGAATACTCCCGGCCGCAGCCGTCGTCATTGTTGGCGTCGTTGCTCCATACGACGGCATCGCCGATCTCATCGGTGCAGGTGCCACCGCGTTTCTGATGACCGAAGCCACCACCGACGACATCGTCGCCATCGTTCACGATGTCGCGAGCGGGGAGCGTTCCCTACCGCCCGAGCTCACGCACTCGCTGTTTGCGCAGCTCGTTCGGGAGCGCGCGGCGCTTGTGGACGCCGCTGACAGCATGATGCTGACCGCGCGCGAGCGCGAAATCATCGCGCAGCTGGCCGAGGGGCTGAGCAACAAGGAGATCGCCGCCCGCCTCCACATCGCGATTCACACCGTGAAGAGCCACGTGCACAACATTCTCGGGAAGCTGTCACTGCGTAGTCGTCTCGAGGTCGTCGCCCATGCGCGCTCCATGCGAGGTCGTTCATGAGTGCAGACATGCCGGCGCGCGACAGGAAGATGCGCACAGTGGCGGAGGGGCTCTGGCAGCAGACGCTCGCCCGTGAGCCCGGGGCTGATGCGTCGAGGGTCACCGAGATGCTCTTCATGCACATCGATGTCGGCTTGCGCCGGTGGGTCGGGGCCGAGGGGTTCGCGTCGCTCCTGTCGCGTGCGGTCGCGGAGACCGTGGAGGCGCATCCAATCCTGGCGCACATCCCGGATTTCGGCGTCGAGCCAGCGGCTGGCGATGATGTCCCCCCGCCCCGCGACGCTGTCGACGAACCACGGCTCGATCCTGACGCACTGCGTGAGGCAATTCAATCGCTTCTGGTCGCCATGACCCGTCGCCTCGGCGACATCATCGGCGACAACATGGCCATCCGGCTCATGGAGCAGAGTGGTACCCCAGCTCCGCGCGGTACCGCCACCACTGAGCCCAACGAGCTTTTATTATGAAGAACACCGCTATCTCGTCTGCCGAAGATTCACACGCGCTGACGTTACTGGCCACGGGCGTTCCGGGGCTCGACTCAGTGCTGGGCGGAGGGCTGCCCTCGCTTTCGTTCAATCTGGTCGCCGGCGGACCAGGCACGGGCAAGACCACGCTGGCCATGCAGTTGCTCTTCGCCACGGCCACGAACGAACGCCCCGGATTGTTCATCACGCTGCTAGGCGAGACATCGCTCAAGATGCTGCGCTACCAGCAGCGCTTCGCCTTCTTCGACGAAGCGGCCGTTGGTCAGCGGGTACACTTCCTCAATCTGAGTGAGGAGGCACTTGGGGGAGACCTCGATGCCGTGCTTGCGCGGATCGTCCACGAGGTCGATGCCCTGCGCCCCGGCATGGTAGTGGTGGATTCCTTCCGCTCCCTCGTGCACGCGGTGGACTCGGAAGCACCGTCGAGCAGTCTCGAGCGATTCGTGCAGCGTCTCGCCCTGCATCTGACCACCTGGGACATCACGTCACTGCTGATCGGCGAATACCAGCATCAGGAGTTGCGCAATCCGGTCTTCACCGTAGCCGACGGCATTTTCTGGCTGACGCAGGATGTGGAGCGCAACTCGGTCGTGAGGAAGCTGCAGGTGGTGAAGTCGCGAGGCGTGTCACATATGCCCGGGCTGCACACCCTCAAGATCACCAACTCGGGGGTACAGGTGTTCCCCCGGGTGCCGATCCAGCATGAGATCGTCCGGGCGGCCGTACCGCGCCGCCTCTCTTCGGGGATCGCCGAACTCGACAAGATGATGGGGGGGGGCATTCCGGCGGGCGACTCGCTCGTGCTCGCCGGACCGACGGGATCCGGCAAGACCACCTTTGCCATGCACTTCGTACAGGCCGGGCTGGAAGCGGGGGAAGCGGCGGTCGTCGCCGTATTCGAGGAGCGTCCCGAGGTGTATCTCGCCCGTGCGGCACGCTTCAGTTCCAGCTTCGCCACCGCCATCGACGAAGGCAAGCTCCGCGTGATCTACCTGCGTCCCCTCGATCTGTCCGTCGACGAAACGCTGCAGGAGATCCACCGCGCTGTACAGGACACCGGAGCGAGTCGCGTGGTGATCGACTCAATCAACGGGTTCGAGATGGCCCTGGCGCCGACCTTCCGGGAGGATTTCCGCGAGTCCCTCTATCGGCTCATCGGCACTCTGACGAGCCTCGGCGTGACCATGTACTCCACGGTCGAACTCGAGGCACAGGAGCGGGTGACCTTGACCGGCTATCGTGTGTCCTTCCTCACGGACATCGTGCTCAGTCAGCGTTATGTAGAGATCGAAGGTGAACTGCAGAAGGCGCTGCTGGTCGTGAAAATGCGGGGCAGCAATCACAGTCGTGAGTTCCGCCTGTACAACTCGACGGAGCATGGCGTTCAGATCGGCAGCAGCCTCAAGGACTACGACGCCATCACGAGCGGCTCCCCGACAAGGATGCGTCACACCACCCCATGACCCCCATCCTCGCGAAGGTCCTCGACGAGTCGCCGGATGGCATCATCGTGCACGACGGCGAGTGGATCCTCAATGTCAATGCCGCTGTCGTTCGCCTGGTTGGTGCGACCTCTCGTGATGATGTGATTGGTCGGCCCGTCGGGGAACTGCTCGAATACCCGCATCTCAAGTGGGTTGAGCACCGGCTCACGTCCAGCGTGCCGACTGCGGAAGAATCCCTGTTCGCGCCAGAGCGCCTGTACGCACTCGACGGATCGATCCGCGATGTGGAGGCATACGCGCAGATCGTACTCGACAGCGGGCAACCTACCGTGTTCGTTTGGGTGCACGATCCACGCCGACGGCACGAGGACGAGCAGAGACTTTTGGAACGGCTGCGTCGACAATGCCATGCAGAGCTACACGCTACCGTTACGCGACTTGCAGGTGGTGTGGCGCATACCATCAACAACCGTCTGCAGATCGTCCGTGGCTTCAGTGATCTCCTCGTTGACAGTCCGCTCACGGGCGAGCAACAGCTCGATGTCGGTGAGATTGTGCGCGCCGCCGATGAGGCGGCCGAGGTGACACGGCAGCTGATGCAGTTTGCGGAGGCGCTTCCCCTTGCGCGGGAGGCGGTGCGTATCGATGCCCTCGCCCGCACGATCGTGCAGGAATTCGGCGCGCTCGATACTGCACTGCTGCTTCGGCTTCGCCTGGTTGCCGATCCGGTCGAAACGGTCCACGTCGACCCCGGTCACCTGCGCCAGATCCTGATGGCCTTGATCGCCAACGCCCGCACAGCAACTCGCGCGAGTGGCACCATCATGGTGTCCGTCTCCGGCGTGACGTTGTCTGCTCCCCTCCGCTCGACGGATGGTCGACGCATCGGCTGCGGGCGCTATGTCACCCTTGAAGTGCGTGACACTGGAGTGGGAGTGGCGGCGGAGGATCAGGTGCAGATGTTCACCCCGTTCTTCACCACGTTGCCGATCGGGGAGGGAAATGGGCTCGGGCTCGCTGTGGTGGCCGGCCTGCTTCATCAGAATGGCGCGTTCCTTACCTTCTCGAGTACTCCCGGGCTGGGTTCGACGTTCGTGTGCTGGTTCCGTGAAGAGGCAGATCCTGCGCTCGCCGCCGAGGCCGCACCGCTGCCGGCACAGCCGGCCGTTTCGATGCCGCTCATGTTGGTGGATGATGCCGGTGGTATGCAGGCCATGGCGGTGCGTGGGCTCGAGGAGCTGGGGTATCGCGTGCTGCTGGTGCACACCGAGGCAGAACTCTTCGAAGTGGTACGGCACGTGGGGCCGCCGGCGTTGGTGGTACTCAGTGCCTCAATCGATCGCCAGTCACCGCGCTTCGTGCGCCGCTTGCGTGCACGATGGCCTCAACTGCCCATTCTGATTCTGGGCGCGGTCCCTGTGCTGGCCGCTCGCGCCCTGGAACCGCCGGGTGCCGATCTCCGCGGCGTCCATCGGCTTCCGCCGCCATTTTCCGAGTACATGTTCATCAGCCGGATACAATCGCTCCTCGCGGAACACGGCTCCGCGGAGCCTTCCGCGTCCTGACCCGTCGCTGCTCATACGCTACCCACACGCTGCTCACACGCTGAGCGACGGGGCGGTCATGCTGCGCACGCCTACTGGCCAGGGCGTCCCTTGCGTGGTGCGCCCGGGTCCCGTTCCACCGCGCCCCAATCCTTTTTGGGCGCCCCGCGTTTTGGTCCGTCGTGCACATTCTTCTGCTTCTGTGCCGGACGCGCGGTCGTCTGCTTGCGCCCCGTGCCGCCCTTGCCGCCTTTCATGACGTTGTCCTCGCGCGTTGAGTGCCGATGGCGAAGACTAGCGACGGTCTCGCGCATCGGTAATGGGAGACGGTACGGTTCGCCGATTGCGGGGCGCTTACGCCGTCTGGCCAGCGCCCCGTGCCTGGAGGGGCTCAGCGATAGTTGTGTCCCTTCACGTGTTGCTCACCACCGCCAAGCTCGAGCGCACGGAACTGCTTCGCGCGCACGTTCACCACATGCTGCTCCACCTGCAGTGTGCCGCGGATGAGCAGCAGCGGCGTGGTGGAGATGAGCAGTGCATGCTGCTCGAAGCGATCGGGAGTGATGACGATGTTGATCATCCCGGTTTCGTCTTCGAGGGTGAGAAACACGAAACCCTTGGCGGTGCCGGGGCGCTGCCGGCAGATCACGAGCCCCGCCACGGCCACGGGCTGACCATCCTTGCCGATGTCGTGCGCCTCGCGCGCGGTGAGCACGCCGTTCAGTGCGAGATGTTCACGCACGTGCTTCATGGGGTGCCCTGCGAGTGAGAGCCCCGTCATGCGGAAGTCGGCTTCAGTCAGCTCGATGGGCGTGTAGGCGGGGAGTGGTGCCGTGCGTGCATCGGTGGGCTTCACACGGGGGGCGAGCGGCAGTTCGGGACCGCGCGTGGCGGCCATCACTTCCCACAGCGCCACACGGCGCCGACGCTCGGGGGGCTCGTGGGCGAACATGCTGTCGAAGGCACCTGCCTCCGCGAGGCGACGCCACGCGGCCTTGTCGAGCGTCACGCGCTGCACGGCGTTGTCGATGCTGGTGAAGGGACCGTGGCGCAGCGCGGCTTCGAGGGAACGGCGCGCGCCGGCGCCGAGGCCGCGAATGAGACGGAGGCCCAGGCGTACGGAGCTGGGTTCGTGCGGGGGGCTGGCATCGCGTGGCGTGCGGGGAGTTTTCAGTTGTGAGTTACAGTGGTCAGTGGTCAGTGTGGACCAGCGGACGGTGCCGTCGTTCGGGACCAATGTGCTGCCATCGGCCAGCTCGAGGGTGTGGTCCCACACGCTTTTCGTGAGATCGATGGGGCGCACGTTCACGCCGTGACGTTTGGCGTCTTCGATCAGCGTGCCGGGCGAATAGAAGCCCATGGGCTGCGCGTTGAGGATCGCGCACAGATACTCGGGGGCGTAGTAGTGGCGCAGCCAGGCGGTGGCGTACACGATCAGCGCGAAGCTCGCGGCGTGACTCTCGGGAAAACCATAATCGGCAAACGCGTTGATCTGGTTGTAAATGCGGCGCGCGGTCTCCTCGGGAATGCCGTTCCTCGCCATGCCGGCGATGAGCTCCTCGCAGATCGCGGCCATGCGTTCGCGCGAGCGCTTGTGCCCCATGGCGCGGCGTAGCACGTCGGCCTGCCCCGGCGTGAAGCCGGCGGCGGCGATCGCCACCTGCATTCCCTGCTCCTGAAAGAGCGGTACCCCGAGCGTGCGGCGCAACACATGCTCCACGCTGGGGTGTGGATAGGTGATGGGCTCGAGCCCCGCGCGACGCCGCAGATAGGGGTGCACCATCTCGCCCTGAATGGGCCCGGGGCGGATGAGCGCCACCTCCACCACGAGATCGTAGAAGCAGCGCGGCTTGAGACGGGGCAGGGTGTTCATCTGCGCGCGACTTTCGATCTGGAAGAGCCCCACGGTGTCGGCGCGGCACATCACGTCGTATACGGCCTGATCACTCATGTCGAGCTGCCCCAGGTCCACGTTCACGCCGCGCGTGTGGCGGATGTAGAGCAGGCAGTCCTGCACCACGGTGAGCATACCGAGCCCCAGCAGGTCGATCTTCACGAGCCCGACCGGATCGAGATCGTCTTTTTCCCACTGGATGACGGTGCGCCCGGGCATGGAGGCCGGTTCGAGGGGCACGACGGAGCCGAGCGGCTCCTCGGTGAGAATGACGCCGCCCACGTGGATCGAGCGGGGGCGCGGCAGCGCGTGCAGGCCGTTCACCACGTGGGCGAGCTGCCGTACGCGCGGATCGTCGGGGTCGAGCCCCGCCCGCTGCAGCAGGTCGCGCCCACGGGCTTCATCGCGTGTGGCTGTGGTGCGGTTGCGCCCCTCCACGTAGTCGGCGTGCGTGTCCCGTTCCGCGCCCTTGGCGAGCGGACCGAGCTGCGCATGTTCATCGGCCGCGAGCTTCTGCTGGGCGCGCAGATCCATGAGCTGCTGCCACGTGGCGTCGCGCTCGGTGATGCCCTTGGGTGTGCGCTGCGCGTTGGGTGAGCCGTAGGGTTCGTAGCTCGCCGTGGGGCGCGGGCGGTCCGATTTCGAGAGGGCGGGGGGACGCGCGGATGCGGGACGCGCAAACACGGAGCTCGCCGAGGTGGGTGAGGGCACGGAGGAGGGCTTCGCGGTAGCGGCGACCTTGCGCGCGGACTCGCGCACCACGCGCGCTGTGTTGGTGGTTTCCGTGCCGCCGATCATCGATTGCCCAATCCGCTCCACGTCGCCGTTTCCGCTCCCGTGGTTCGGGCTTCCGTGGTTGGCGCTCCCGTAGTTCCCGCTTCCGCTGTTTGTGCCGTTCTCCGTGCCCTCACCTTCCTCCGTGATCTCCGTGCTCGCGCGTTCCCCCACCGTGTCGTCCACACGGAGCGCCTCCGCCGTACTCTTCGCACTGAACCGGTCGCTCAGGGCCGCCAGCATGTCCGCCTGGGTGGTGCTGAAGCCCAGCACGCGCGCCGCATCGCGCACCGCACTGCGCCCTCGCCAGGTGATCTGCTCGCAGACCATGGCGGCGTGCTCGCGACCATAGCGGTTGTACACGTATTGCAGCACGCGCTCGCGGTCGCGGTGTGCGAAGTCGATGTCGATATCGGGTGGCTCCTTCCGCTCTTCACTAAGGAACAGCTCGAAGAGCAGCTCCATGCGAATGGGATCGACGGCGGTGATGCCGAGGCAGT
>CAZNZG010000108.1:0-11026 GCA_964577455.1 uncultured Gemmatimonas sp.
CACTTGGCCATGAGCGCGCGTTCCACGCTCAGTCGTTCGGTCGCACTCAGCGTACGCGGTACGATGAAGAATTCACCGATCACACCAGCCCAGGTTCGGGCGAGCTGGAGGTCACGGGTCGGCGCATTGTACGTCATGCTGCCCGTGCCGGTGACGAGGGCGACACCGTTGCGTCGCAGCTGGCGCGACGGCGAGGCTGAGGGCCCCACCGTAAATGTCCAGACGGCGGCATCGTTGTTCGGGATGGAGACACTGCTTCGCGACGAGCTGCCGCAGCACGTGCCGTAATCCCAGTAGACCATCCCGTCGCTCCACGGCAGGTGTACCAGAAGGCGGTTCGTAGTGAAGGAGCGTTCGCCGAACACGTTCCCCATGATTCCACCGTTGGACCGTGCCACGAGGAAGATCTCTGCGGCGGTGGTCAGTTCGTCGAGCGCGTTCGCCGCCAGCAGCGAGGTGAGGGACGTGAACGCGATGGCGGGACGCCCGTTGACGGCCAGCGCGGAGACTGTCGGACCCGTGGATCCGCTCGCCACGACGGCATGGCGTAGCCGCCCGGAAAGGTCGCGCCACTGGGTGAGGGTACCGGCGTTGGTCGAAATGCTGCCGCTGTTGGTGGCATCGTACCAGACGCTCATGGCGCACGACGAGAGGCCAGAGGGACAGCTCGACGATGTTGCGGTGCCCTCGAAGGTGACGCTCTGGCCTACCCCCGGCGCGGAGCTGTACCACGCGACGAGGGTATTCGCTCCGCTTCCCAGTGACCACGACACGCTCGCATACCCATTGGCGTCGGTCGTGCTCGTGGTGCTGCTCGTGACACCCGCACCTGCCGTGACCTGCCACGTGATCGTCGATCCGGCGAGGGGCGTCCCGGCGTCGTCTGTCACGCGGACTTGCGGCGCGGTGGCGACAGGCGCGCCAAGTATCGCCGTCTGGTTGTTCCCGGCAGTGAGCGTCAAGTTGCCGAGCGACCACTTGGTCATGAGCGCGCGGGAAGCGACCGTACGCTCCGCGTCGGTGAGGGCGCGTCGGAAGAGGAGGACTTCGCCGACATCGCCATCGTAATGGCTGACGGTCCCCGCAATGTTCAGGCGGCCGATGGCCGCGCCGGCCCAAGACGTGACGGCGTTACTCGAGGCGTCACTGGCGAGCAGGGCACCATTGCTCATGAGCGAGCGGGCCCCACTTGCCCATCGCCCGATCAACAGGCGACCGGGTTCGGCCGCGACGGAGGTGAACGCCGGCACCGCGGCGTCCAGATGGTCAGTGTACGGCGCGAAGCGCAGCGACGTCCCGGTCTGGTAGCCGAGCAGCAGATTACTGAAGGCCGTGGGTGTCGTGCCCCCAAGTACGAAGTTCGCACTGCGCCCCGAACGGCGTCGTTCGACCACGAGGAGTGTATACGGCGTGGCACTCGCGGCATCGCTGATCGGGAGGAACTGGCTCGTCCCGTTGAAGCGCAGGGCTCCGCGGCCGTTGATCCCGCCGACGATCACCGTCGGGCCGGCGGCGCTCGTGCTGTGCCGCGCCGCGCCGCTCTTGTCCCGCCAGGTCGTGAGCGTCCCCGCGCTCTGTACCAGCGTGGCCCCATCATCTGCATCGAACCACAGCGCCGGCCCGCAGATACCATATGCGGAGGGGGCGGCTGCCGTGATGGTCGCGGGAGTCGGGAGGGGCGTGCCGTTCACCAGCGCGGTCACCGTCAATGGCGCACCGCCACATGTGGTGGGCTCGAGCGCCACCACACGCCGGCCGTGGCCATCGGTCGGTCCTTCGTTACGCACCGTACTGGTCCCACCGGTGACCGTCACCGTGACGGTCGCGCCGATGAGGGGGTTACCGACGGTGTCGCGTGCGGTGACCTCGAGGAGGGTCGTGTCGCCGGCGGCGCTCACGACGGGATCGGTGAGGCGCACCGAGCTGCGGGTGAGACTCAGGTTCGTGGCGCCGATCGTGAGCGCGACGGGGCGGAGCAGGGTGTAGTCGGCAATCGCGACCAGGTGCGCACTTTGCGTGACCGGACTGCCGATGCTGCCGGTCGCGACGCCCGAGGCACTCGTGCCGACACTCGGCTGCGTGACGCGCCAGTGACGCCCGGCCCCACTGAGCCACACCGGGACCCCCGGCACCGGCAGCCCCAGCGCCGTTCGTGCGGTGACGGTGACGAGCGTGGTGGCCGAGGCCGGCAACGAGGTACTCGCGGCCACTACGAGCGATTGCGCGCTGTCGACGGCGGTGGACGGGGCGCCGGCCGTGGAGACGGTGAGCGAGAGCGCGCGGGTGCTGCGCCCGCCACTGTCATCGACCACCGTGACACTCACCGGATAGGTCCCGGCTCGACTGTACACCGTCCGGGCCCGCGCGCCACTCACCTGGCTGGTGCCATTGCCGAATGCCCACTCGTAGGCCACCACGGTCCCGTCGCGGTCGAGCGAGTACGACGCGTCAACCGTTACGGTATCACCTGGGCGCGGCCACCGTGGCGACACGGTGAACAGCGCGGTCGGCGCGACATTCACCGCATTCCCGCGCACCTCGCGCTCCATGTTGCCCGGTGCCGACGGCAATGACCGGTCGCCCTGACACGCAATGAGCAGCAGAGCGGTCGTCAACCAACGCAGGCTGCGATTGCCCGAAACGAGGCCGGTCGCCAAGGTCGACTCGCGAACACCCGTGTGCACGGATTACGAACCCGTATAGCGAACCGAAATGGTCACCGTTCCATTGTAGACGCCGGCCGGTTGCAGCGGGGTCGGTGATACGGTGGCGCCAAGACAGATGGCGGTGCGCGCGCCCGAACCCGTCGCTTGGGAGAGCGGAAGACTGACGGTACTCCCCGCCAATGGCGTCGTCGCGGCACCGCCGCAATCGGCGCCCGTCCGCTGGCGCCATGTGCCGATCGACAGGCTGGCGGCCCCGTTTTCCTGCGCGAGCGAGGACGGCAGGGATTCGAAGGTCACATCAACGGAAGCCGCCGTGGCACCGTCGAGAATCAGCCGAAGCGCACGCACGTCATCGGGGCTGATCGTCACGGGGGTGCCCGCGTAGACCGCCGGAAAGAACATCGGAATGGCTGAAATGGTGATGGGCTGCAGGACCGTTGCCATCACCGGGGCCTGGCTGGTGAGACTGAGACGACCGGTGGACGCCTCACGTGCCACCAAGGCGATTGTCGCCGTGTAGTTGCCGTTGGGAGTCGCGAGGGTAGGCTGCACACTGGCGCCGATGCGCAACACGCCCGTCCCCGTGGCATCGAGCACGATCGTGATGTCGCCGTTGCTCACCGGCGTCACACTGCTTGGGGTCCCGTTCGCACCGGTCGCGATCGTTGCCGTCCACGAACCGATCTGAAGTGAGCCACCAGTCGCGTTGGTCAGCAGCGTGGGAAGCGTCGGGGTGACGATCAGCGAGGCATTCGCAGGGCCCTGCACCGTGAATACCGCGGCACTGACCGAGGGCGGGGCGATCACGCGTGCCTGTCGAGGAGCAATCTGTCCGAAGCTGAGGGGCTGGACGGGCACGAGTCGGAGCGTCTGTGCACCCGCTCCACCCATCGGGATCAGCAGCAGGAGCGTGAGGAACCCCGCGCAGGCTGCGTGCATCCAGTTGGCCGGTCGCACGGAACGGACCACGCGTGTCATGGTGTGTGCGGTGCCGGGGCCGCGCCAGCTGTTCCGTGCATCGATGGCGCCGCCGACGTGTGTGGGATCGTACCTTCCGCCACGAACGGCACATCGATGCGCGTCTCGCCGAACGGAACCAGCATCGCCCATTCACGCGAGGTCGCCGGAACCAACGTACGACCGTCCATGGCCAGTACCGTTTCCAGTGCCGGAGCCACCGGAATGGCATCCATCACCGGGAGTCCTCTGACGAGATATCGTCCCTGTTCATCGGTGCGTACCACCTGACCGGCGACGCGAATGGCCACGTCCGGCAGTCGTGGTTCGGTCGGATCGAACCGACCATTGCCGTTGCGATCCTCGTACGCAATCCCACTCACCGTGGAACGAAGCGCCACGAAGTCGCTGCTCAACTGTACGCCCGCGCGTTGGGCCGACATGGTGGCGGTGCCCATCACGGTGGTGGTGCTCTGTACGCCGCCACCGATACCCGATGCGATGTCCTGAAAGAGCATCGCCAGTGAACCCTGATGCTGAATCTGCATGCGGAAAGCAGGTGTTCTGCTGCCGCGCACCCAATCCACGCCTCCCTGCACGAAGAGACGCCGGAACAGGTTCATGCTCAGCTGGCTCGAGACGAAGCGTGGACGCCAGTGCTCATCGGTCGCGGCACTCAGCACCACGAAGCTGCGACGAAGCCACTGCGGTCCCCGCGGCACCTGTGGCAATGTGAGCGAAGCGCCACGCGTAGATGCGGCAAACTGACCACCGAGGGAGTCCTGGCTCTGCACCTGATCGAACGTGGCTTGAACGAGCGTACGCCACAGCCGTACCCCCGCCGTACCCGTCACGAGGTTCACACGGCCGCGCACCCCTTCCGCCGTGCGCCACTGCGACGAGACCCATGCACGGCCAAGGTCGCGTAACGGCCGTACGGTCAGTCCGGCATTTCGTTCGCGCGTCCGCAACTGCCCCTGCTGGTGCAGCCAGAAGGGGATGGCCCCCGAGGGCATCGCCTCCTCGCCTGCCTCGACGCGAAGATGCAAACTGGGTTGCATCACCGCGCGGGCGCGCCACCATCCCTCCGGCGTGGCTTCGCCTCGTACCTGCATCCAATCCAGCGGCGAGGCCACGAGCGCTGCGTACGGTACGCGCTGCGCCATGCCCCCGTCTTGCGGGCGTAATTCGTACGCGCCGAAGCGCGCCGTGTACCGCGTGGCCAGTCCAACGCGCACGTCGGCATTCGCCACGTAACCGCACGGCGAAAGTCGGCGGCGACATTCGCTGTCCGGTGTATCGTTGTCCTGCACCGTGAGGCCGTACTCGATGGTGCGCGCGGGAATGAGATCCTGTTCGAGGCTGAGCAGCGTGGACTGACGCGTCACCCCCTGCGCCGTGTAGATGGCGATGTCGATGGTGTTCTGACCGAAATCCACCGGCATCGGCAGAGTCCACCGTCCGCTGCTGTCGGCGATGGTCACGCCGATGACCTGTCCATTTCGCGTGAGCTCGATCTCCGCCCCAGGCGGGGCCGTGCCTGAGCGCACGATGGCGCCTAGTTGCTGCGATCGGAGGAACGGGGAATTCGAGAGCGACACCCCGCGCCCCGTCATGGCCACCGGGCCGGTACTGCTGCCGGTCCCGAGGCGCCACTGGCGTAGATACCGGTTCATAGGATTGCCGCCCATCCAGCTCACGTCTGCAATGGCACGGGTGCGATGGGCGAACCGGTTGGCGCGAAGATCGACGGCCAGCCCACCACCAAACACCGTCGTGCCCACAGTCATGGCACTGGAAAAGTCGCCCGTCTGATTGTCGACACTGTGCAGGTAAGTCGCGGACAGAGACGTTGGGGCAAATCCCCCCCAGTGCATCCGCTCTCTCGAGGAGGGAGGGGTCGCGAACAGTGGATCGCCGGTCGCGAACCGACGATCACGGCGGGCCAGTTGCATGGCGAACCGCGGGATCCGCTCGCGCCGTGCATCGAGCAGGAGACTCGCGGTTCCGACGTCGATGCGAAGCCCGATGCCGGTCAACCACTCCAGCAGCTCGGCATCTACGAACCAATCGTCGTCAGCACGCCGAGGCAGACCGGGGACGAAGCTTCGCGTTTCCTCCTGCCCGCCCACCGTTTGTCTGGTGGCTCGCCCCGTCGAGAGATCGACGAATCCCTCCGTGGCCAGCACCGACGGCATACGAAGGCGGATTTCCGAGCCTGTTCGTGACACCTGGATCTGCGCGCCGATAAGACCACCGAAGCGCATGAGCGGGAGGAGCGGCCGGTTCGGGACGGCCCCTTCCTGCGTGAACAGTGTACCCAGTTCTTCGTCCCCGTACACAACGGCGAGAATCGAGAGCGCATCATCATCAGGTACTGCGGGTGACAGCGGGGAAGGCACACGTGAGGCGATGGTCGTGTCGCGGCGCGGCGCGTCCGGACGGCGTGCGGGCACCGAGTCCGACCGCGCCGCGGGAATGGTGTCGCCCATCGCGTCCCCGATGACCTGCTGCGGGCGAAGATCTTGGGGAGCCTCGACCGCGAGGTCGTCGGTCTCGTGCATCGGTAGCTCAGGCGAGATCGCGGCGGCGACGTCGGTGCCTGCGTCAGGGCCGCGAGCCAGTGCCTCCGCGTACAAGAACCCGCCGGCAATTCCGACCATGCCTTCCGGAAGAGCGCACGCTTCAGCCTCGGCGTTCACGAGGGAAAGAACCGGCGACCAGGTCGCCCGCCCATCCTGCGTTTGATCGTCGAATCCTGCCGCCGGAGACGCGTCGATCAGCTCCGAATCCGGCATCATTTCATTGGCCATGGAATCGGCGGCCACATCGGCTGTCAGGACCAGCGGCGGGAAGGGCAGTGGCAGACCTTCGGGGAGGTCTGGCCGATTGGCCTGAACCGACAGTCGCACACGGGTCGCGCGACGCACCAGTGCTTCGGGCAACACCACCTCGTAACGCGGCGCGAGTCGATCGTACACGGCAAGTTGACGCGCGACGGTCGTGAGAACGCCATTGTCGCGGTCCAGTACGTCGATCCTGAGCATGCCGATGGAGGCCGCCCCACCGACGCGCTCGAATTGGGGGTCAATGCGGAGCGTATCCTGATGCCGGGTGACCGGAGGTAGTGTACCGGTCAACGCCGTCGCTACGCGCCCCTTTCGAAAGAAGAGCGGGACAACGGTTTGCACCTCGATGTTCACGCTCCCACTCACGCGTACTGTGGAGTCGACGGGGCCGTCGCTCGCGCCACTCGCCGCAACGGTAACGCGAGCCCAATACTCCCCATCGGGAAGGGTGGGGGGCACCACGGCGACGAAGCGCACCACCTGCGAGGCGCCTGGCGCCAATTGAAACCGCGCCGGCGCGAATCGAACGAGTCGGGCCGCAGAATTGGCCGGTGCCACGGAGTCGTCTGCGAAGCGGACAATCGTCCGGCCGGTCCCGCCCTCAGTGGCGACCCATCCGTATCGCGTGCTCAGCCCAACCGTGATCGGGGCATCATTGGGATTGAGTACCGTCAGGGCGCCACTGGGCCGCACATCCGTGAGCAGGACAGCTTGCGGCGATACGCTGGCGGCCTGACCACGAAGCGTTGGCGTGACCATGGTCACGGCTACACACGACGCCACGATCATGCGACCGAGACGAGAACGTCTCGGTACCGAGGCCCCCATCGTCGGGAGCATCTGGTTGGCGGTCGAAGTGGTCATCACGAAGCTGGAGGAACGAAAGGACGCGGTGTTGGTGCCGGCCGCTAGATGTAGTAATCGTCATGAAGGAAACAATACTTGAGGCCGCCATTCGCTTATCTGGTAGGGGGTCACACCCACGGCACAGATCGTCATGGGGAAGACGATAACTAAAGTTTTGGTAATGCTGATCGATACTTCATGTACAACGCATCATCTCGCCTTTCCGAACATTCCGCCTTACCACGTCAGCCGCAGTACCGGGGACGCCTGTCCCACCCTACAACTCAACATTGCCCAAGGACCGACGATGATCCTTACCCAGAAGCGCGCCATGCTTGGCGCCGCCGCGCTGCTCGTCAGCGTGCACTCGATTGCTGCGGCGCAGGCCAGTCCTGCCCAGACCGCATCCACCCAGGTGAGCGCGCGTGTGTTCACCCCGCTGGCCATTACCAGCAATGAAGCACTCCGCTTCGGCAATCTGTTTTCGCCCTTTGCCGCAAAGACGATTGCCTGGACCGATAACGCCGCGAGCGGCGGGCGTGCCCGGTTCACGATCACCGGCGAAGGCGGTGCCGAACTTGCCCTGAGCATTACGGTGCCCTCAACCATCGAGGCAGGCGCCAACAACATTCCGTTGAGCGCGGTCGAGCTGCGTCACGGCACTACCGATGGTGACGGGACCGGCACCGTGGTCGCTCTCAATACCGGTACCGCGAACGCACTCAACGTGACCATGGGAGGCGCGGCGGCCAGCTCGCAGAGCTACTTCCTTCGCCTGCGTGCGACGGCAACACCGGCGGCGAATCAGCAGTCCGGAAGCTACGCTGGCACGATCAGCGTAGCCGTGAACTACACGGGTAGCTGACGACATGACCGGCGGTATCCGCGGTCAGCGCCATGCATGCGGCGTGATCGCACCGTCTCGACCCTCTGCTGTGCCCTGCTCGCGCCGATGACCGCGCCGATGACCGCGACGATCCAGGTGCCCACTCCGGAAATCGCGTGGTGCAGCATGGGGCAGGGCCTTCCCCATCGCGGCCTGGCGCTTGCCGAACGCGGCGCCAGCATTTCGATGGCACTCTGGCCGTCGCACCGGCGCGTCCACGAGGCCATTCCTGCGCGATGGCAGGACGTGATCTGTGCCGCCGGTGTACCAGGACGTGGTATGTGGCGCTTCGTTGCCTCACCTCGTGGGGCGTTGGAGCGCGCGCCACTCGTCATCGTGGAAATCGATACGGTGTGTGCCAGCGGTCAGGCGCGACTCGGCGCCCTCGCCCTTCCGATCGCCGAGCTTGCCGAGGCGATCGCACCGGGTTCCGTTCTCTGGGTTCGCGGTGCCGTGGCGCTCGGCACGGCGGCGAGGGTGTCTGCGCTGCTTGCTGAACGCGGGCGGCACGATGTGTCCGTCGCGGTGCAGGGTGCGGATATCGGCGCAGAACGGTCGGTCGACGCCCTTTGGCAACTCCCAATCGGGGCATCGACGCGCGATGCTGCTCGCATCGCGTCCGCGCTGGCGTCGGTATTCGCTCTCTCATCGGCACCGCCACCCATCCTGACGACCGCCGAAACGGCTGAGTTGGCAGGGCATGTGCATTGGGCGGGCATGTCGGTCAATAGTGAGCGTGGCCATGAGCGCGCCGAGCTGGACGGAGTGGACTGGGATGTACTTCAGGCGATCGTCGCGCGCTCCGAGGGCGCTTCAGGCACCAACTCGGCGCTGGAGATGGCGCGCGCCTGCGAAGGGCGTCGGTATCTGGCGTCGCTGGATCTGGTCGAGGCGGCCCCTGTTGCTGAGCGGTGTGGCAGCGACCTGCAAGGGCTCGCCAAGGCGGTGATACACGCCCTGCCCAATGATGCGATCCCGCGCCATGTCGCTGTGTGGAACCCGTCACCCGCCGCGACGGGACTGAGCCTGTCCATTCAGTTGTGGCGGGCGGTGCAAGTGGAGCGCCCGATCAGCATCAGTGCGTGGGAGAGTCCGGCGCCGACATCGGGGAGCGTGCCTGACGCTGTCCAGTTCGTCGGAGACCCTTATGAGGCGGCGCGCGGCGCTGAGTTGCTGGTGATCGCTTCGCACGGCGAAGGGGCGCCCGTGGTCGACTTGCCGAAGCTCCGCGGTCGCATGCAGCGCGCTCGCGTGTTGGATGTGGGACCATTCCACCGTCCCCACGACTGGCTGGAGGAGGGATTCTCGATGATCCGGCTCGATGGTTCGCCTGCGCTGTACCCCTTCGGCGTGTGGGGGGTACGATCGTGAGTATCGCCGAGCATCCGCCGGCGTGCGTGCCGGACGCCACGTCGGGCGCACCTGTGCCCGAGCGGAGCGCGGTGATGCTCCCGTCGGAATCTGTCGCGCTCGCGCTGGCGCTCCCGGACCCCCGTCTCGTGCAACGGGTTCTCCTGATGCTGGTCGATGACGAGCCACCGGTCGATCCGACGATCCTGTCATCGCTGGTTCGACATCCGGCGATCGAGGTCCGCATGACGGCGGTCGCGGTGCTCTCCCGGTGGGATGACAAGGTCAGCCGCCGCGTGTTGTCGGAGTTCCTGTCGGATCAATCGATGGCCGTCCGTGAACGCGTGCTGAGCGCCCTCGAGGACGCTGGGGGAGTGCTCACCCCGGCCACCGCCACCGCGGTTCTCCAACTGGAGGACGATGCCGGGATCGCCAGGCGCGTGGCGCAGTTGCTGGTGCGGGGGGATCCAGCGGCCGCGCCTCGTATCCTGCAGCGGGCGGTTGCAGCCGCGGTGACGGCTCGGCGACCGGTGGCGGTACTGGCAGAGTTGCTCGAGGTTCTCCGGTCCCTGGACCTTGGCGTGTGGCAGCGCCTGATGCGTCACCTTCAAGGACACGGAAAAGCGGAGTATGCCGCGCTGGCCGGCCTCCGGGAACGGCCGGCCCCGCCCGCGGGAGAGGTGTCGTTGGTCACGCAGTGGCAATAGCTTGTCTCCACCCTTGCGCTCCGATAGGTTATTGGGGATAGCGGCGTCGCCTCCCGGTCGACGCCGCGCGTTTTTCACTTGGCCGCCCGTACGGACGGGGTCGCGCCACCCCGGTCTCCTGGATGTTCTGGCCCTTCAGCACGTCGAATTCGTTCTTTCCGGCGAATGCCATCGCCGTTGATCTTGGCACCGCCAACACGCTGATCTACGTGAAAGGCGAGGGGATCGTGTTGAACGAACCCTCAGTCGTGGCGCTCGACCGGGAGACGAAGAAGATCAAGGGCGTGGGGCTCGAGGCCAAGCGCATGCTTGGGCGCACACCCGACGGCATCATGGCGGTGCGCCCCATGAAGGACGGCGTGATCGCGGACTTCGACGTGACGGAGAAGATGCTCCGGTATTTTCTCACGCTCGTGATCGACAAGCACGTGTTCAAGGTGAAGCCGCGCGTGATCGTCTGCGTGCCGTCGGGCATTACCGAAGTGGAGAAGCGAGCAGTCCGTGACTCGGCACTCGGCGCCGGCGCCAAGGAAGTGTTCATGGTGACCGAACCGATGGCCGCCGCGATCGGCGTGGGGCTCCCGGTCGAATCGCCCACCGGCAACATGGTCATCGACATCGGCGGTGGCACCACGGAGATCGCTGTCATCGCGCTCTCGGGCATCGTAAGCGACACGTCCATCCGCACCGGTGGCGACGAGCTCGATATCAGCATCGTGCAGTTCATGCGCAAGAATTACAACCTGCTGATCGGCGAGCCGACGG
>CAZNZG010000109.1:0-11021 GCA_964577455.1 uncultured Gemmatimonas sp.
AATCTGCGCCTGGATGGTCACGACGAGCGCCGTGGTGTGCGCGTCGGCGATGACCAGTCGAGGCGAGAGAACGAGCGCCATGGCGATCATCACGCGCTGGCGCATGCCTCCCGACAGTTCGTGCGGATACTGCTTCGCGCGCGCCGGCGCGTCGGCGATCCCCACCTGCGCGAGCATCGCCACAGTCTTGTCCCAGGCCTCGCGTCTGCTGCAGCTGGTATGCACGCGCACCACTTCGGCGATCTGGTCGCCCACGGTCAGCACCGGGTTCAGTGCCGTCATGGGTTCCTGAAAGATCATCGCCATGTCACGGCCGCGGAGCGAGCGCAGTGCGCGATCGTCGAGGGTGAGCAGATCGCGGCCGTCGAAGTAAATGTGCGCCGGGCCGGTCATGCGTCCCGGGGGCGGTACGAGGCGCAGCAACGACAGCGCCGTGAGCGACTTGCCGCACCCCGACTCGCCCACGAGGCACACCGTCTCACCGCTGGCGACACTGAAGCTCACGCCGTCGACGGCGTGTACGTCGCCGCCCGGGCCGGGAAAGGCCACCTGCAGCGACTGCACGTCGAGCAAGGTCTGGGGCGAAGCGGTCACGGAAGCGGGGCAGTGGTGGACGACCCGGCGGTGGCGCGTGCCGGTCGGAGGGGAGCCGGGGCCAGTTGCACCACATGCTCGACCGCGGGCGTATCCGCAAACTGGACCGCCGCAAAGCGCTCGCGCAAGGCATCGCCCACGGCATTGCAGGCGAGGACAGGGAGGACGGTGGCCAGTCCGGGAAAGACCGTCAGCCACCACTCCGTGCGAACACTGCCGGCGCCGTCACGCATGATGGCGCCCCAGCTCGCGGTGGGAGGTTGGATGCCCAGACCGAGGTAGCTCAAGCCGGCTTCGAGCGCCACGGTACTCGATACGCCGAACGCCGCCGTGACGAGCAGCAGCGGTGCGATGTGGGGGAGCAGGTGGTGCGTGACGAGCCTCGTCGTGCGCACTCCGGCGGCACGTGCCGCCAGGGTGAACTCGCGGGTGGCGAGCGCATCGAACTCGTCGCTCACGAGGCGCGCTATTCCGTACCACCCCGTGACACCGATCAGGAGCACGAGCGGCCAGATGCTGCCTGACGGGCCCATCACGCCGGTGACGGCCAGCAGCACCAGCAGGCGTGGGACACTGAACACCAATTCGAGGAGCCGGCGCAGCAACAGGGCCACGGCCCGCGGCGCAAATGCGATGCAGGCACCGACCACCGTCCCGATCGTCAACGCCACCGCGACCGACGCGAGCGCGAAGACGAGCGATACGCGCGTGCCGTAGATCACGCGGCTCAGCACGTCGCGCGAATAGCTGTCGGTGCCGAATGGATGCGCGAGACTCGGCGCCTGACTCTTGAGGGCCACGATGTCGAGCATGCGCTCGGGTGCATGGGGCGCAAGCCACGGTGCGGCGATCGCGATCAGGGCGAGCACCGCAAGTACGCCGACGCCGGCCACGAGCCCACGCGAGGTGCGGCGGGGAGGCGTGACGGTCGTCATGCACGTCCTCGCGCCACGGCATTGCCGGCGCCACTGACTGCCAGATCGCGCAGACGCGGATCGGCGGCGTCTCGCAGCAGATCGGCGACGGCCGTGCTGAGTGCGATGATGGCCGAACCGGCGATCACGCACGCTGCCACCAGCTGATAGTCCCGTGCGAGGACGGCGCCAAGCAGGGTGTATCCGAGGCCCGGCCACGCGAAGACCTGTTCGATGAACACGGCCCCCAGCAGGTTGGCGGGCAGCAGAATGCCGCTCATGGTCAGCACCGGCAGCAGCGACGCGCGCCACGCACGCAGCACCACGCGCCGCGGCGGCAGTCCGCTGGCCATGGCGGTACGCACGTGCGGCTGCTCCAGTACGTCGATCATGCTGTTGCGCTGAAAGCGCGCGATGGTGGCCAGGTCGAAGAGCGCCACCACCATGGTGGGCAGCACCAGATGGCGAAGCCGATCGGTCAGCTGTTCAAGCGGAGGTAGGTAATCGTGGACATCACTGACGATCCCGCCGCTGGGCAATACGGGCCACGCCACACTGAAGGCGAACAGCAGCAGGAGGGCAAGCCAGAACTCGGGAAGCGAGTAGAGGACGAACATGAGCATCCCGGTGAGCCGATCGCCAAGGCGTCGGGCGCGGAGCCCCTGCCACACGCCAAGTGCCATGCCGACGGCCATCGCCAACAGGAAGCCGGGGAGCACGAGGGTGAGGCTGTTGGGGAGCGCATCGAGCACCACGTCGAGAGCCGGGCGGCGCTGCGAGATCGACCAGCCGAGATCACCGTGCCACAGCGCATCGAACCAGCGGGCGTACTGCTCCCACCAGGGGTCGTCGTATCCGAAAATGGCGCGCTGCCGATCACGAACCTCGGCGGGCACGCCCTCTCCCAGCGATGAGGTGGGGTCGCCGGGAGCCAACAGGATGCATACGAAGGCGAAGCTCGCCGCGGCGAAGGTCGCGGCGAGACTCTGCAGCAATCGGGAGACGATGCGCCGTCCGAGGGTGCTCAGCGCGCGGCTCCAGCGGGTACGCCGAGACCGATGCGGTCGCGGTCGATGCGCTGCTGCGGGTCCACCCGCCACTCGGCCAGGTCGGCCCACCAGCCATCGGCCCGCAGGGCGGGTACGATGAGGCGCTTGTGCATTGCCATGGGTGCACGCTGCTCGTAGAGCCACAGGGCCGGCACGTCGTTCACGGCCTGCTGGAAGGCCCGGGTCCAGTAGCTGCGGGTTTTGGCTGCGTCGAACGACGACAAGGCGCTGTCGGCGTAGGCGTCGAACACCGGGCTGCGATACGACACCACGTTGCTCTCACCGGTCGACATCCACGTTTGCCGTACCCCTACCAGCCCGGGGCTCGTGATCCAGCCACCCATGTAGCTGTCGAACGCCTTGCCGGGAATGCGTTCGTTGAGCGCATTGACCTCGAGGAGCACCGGTGTGGCCTTCACGCCCACGGCGCGCAGCTGTTCCTGCAGCAGGACCGCAAAGCGCTGGCGCGTGGGGCTGGTGTTGGGGGCCAGGATTTCGAAGGCGAGCGGCACGCCGTTGCGTTCACGCACGCCATCGTTGTTCGAATCCACCCACCCGGCCGAGTCGAGCAGCGCGCGCGCTGCCGCAGGATCATGCGCGATCTGCCGGATGGCGGCGGTGTCGGCGATCAGGGCGCGCGGGGCGGGGCCGAGTGTCACGGTGCCGAGCGAGTCGAGCACGTTGCGCACCATGCGCTCGCGATCCACCGCCATGGCCAGCGCGCGTCGCACGAGCGAGTCGCCGAAGACCGGATGCGGACGGCTGTTGTCGCGCGGGTCTCGCTGATTGAGGCTGAGGAAGTTGTAGGCGAGCGAGGGGTGCAGCAGGAGGCGCAGGGTTGGCGACTGGGCGATCTGCGGCAGTTGATCGGGGGTGAGGTTCTCGAGGAAGTCGGCCTCGCCGGCGAACAGCTTGACCGTGGCCGCACCGAGGTCGGGTACGATGCTCCAGATCACCCGATCGAGCTGCGCGCGGCCGCGGGCGTTGGTGGTATCGGCCACGATCTCGATGCGCTGCTTGGCGTCCCACTTCACGAAGCGGAAGCGCCCGGTCCCCACGGGGTTGCGCGCAAAGGGGGCCTGCCCCACGCGCGCCATGGGTATGGAATCGAGCAGGTGCGACGGCAGCACGTGCATGTGGTACGTGGCATCGTAGAACTGCTGCGGCGTGCGGCGCTTGAACCAGAACACGGCGGTGCGCGCATCGGGGGCCGTCACCGAATCGATGTTGCCCAGCAGCGAACGCCCTTCGGCCGCCACCGAGTCGTCGGTGTAGGCACGGAAGGTGTAGGCCACGTCGGCGGCACGCACGGGGGCGCCGTCGTGCCAGTGCGCCGCGGAGTCGAGCGTGAAGGCAATGGACAGTGAGTCGGTGGCCCACTGCCACGAGGAGGCGAGCCGCGGGCGGAAGCCCCCATCCCCGACCGTTTCGAGCGCCGGGCCGATCTCCGCGAGGCGGTCGAAGAGCGCGGCCACGATGGAGGCGGACTGCGTGCTGGAGGCGTGCGGCGGGAAGAGCGTGGTGGGTTCCGCCGGGCTCACGATCACCACCGTACCGCCCACGTCGCCTGCGCCGCCCTTGGAGGCATCGCCACCGCACGCCGCCGTCCACATGCCCAACCCCGCGGCGAGCAGCGTGGCGGCACGCGTGGCGGGGAACGATGCGCGGGCACGACGGCGCGAGGGAATCAGAGGCAAACGTGTCATGTGGGTCGGTGATCTCAAGAGGGAGGACCGGCAGAGCCGACTGATGGCCACGGTCACGATATCAGTGACGGCGTCTGGGTACGATGCTGTTCGCGCGTTACCGGCGCCAGAGCCACGCCGGGGCTGCAAAGTGCGCGTGTTGTGACGTCAGTGCCGTGCGGAATGCGGCGTCGGGTACGAACGGCGTGACGTGTGCGTCCGACGTTGCAGCCTCGACGAGCAGTGTCTGCAGCGCGCGGTACGCGTCCTGCGCGATGTCCTGATCGGACCGATCCGGGCACCACTGGGCAAGCGACGCGGCGGGCGGGGCAGGGGGGGCCTCCGGACGGAGTGCGTGCAGCAGCGCCTGGTCGTCGTGGAGCAGGATGCTGCCGTGCTGCAGATAGGCGCCGCCCTGCCGCCACACGGCGCTCCCCACCAGCTTGCGCCCCTCGACGGTGATTTCGCCGCTCGCGGGCTCCTCGAAGCACACCGGGCCCTCGGGGGGCACTGGCGCCCCGCCCCCGGCGAGTACCGCCGGCACCTGCATCCGCTGCAGCATGGCCAGCAGGAGGGCGTTGACAGCGTCGTAGGCGGCCCGCCACGGGAGCGTCTCATCGAGCGGCAGGGTGACGCTGTAGGTGAGTTCCCGCCAATGCAGGAGCGCCCGCCCGCCGGTGGGGCGGCGCACCGCTGCCAGCGCGGCCCGGTCCACCGTGCCGGCGTCGATACGACCGGCCAGTCGCTCATTCCGCCCGAACGACACGGTGGGGCGCTCCCACGCGTACCATCGCCACGTGCCATGGCCGGCACGGACGGTGTCGAGCAGTGCCTGATCCACGGCCATGTTGGTGACACCATCGCGCGCGCCGTCCACCCACCACCTCCATGAGGCCGGCACCACCCCGCGCCGTATCGCCTCGGTCCACCCGGCGGGTCCGGACTGACCGGTGTGCGTCATGTGGGCCGCGTCCCGCGACGGGGCGTGGTTGGAAGTGCGGGGCAAACGGTTCGGTGGCGGCGCATTGCCATTAAATTATCGGTGCTGCGGGGATTTGAATGTCTCGCCCCGCCTCGCTTTCCCGTCGCCTTCACGGGCGCTGCCCGTTTCTCTCGAGGATGGTCATGGCAACGCGCACCATCTCGCCCGCGCCAGACGCGGTCGATTCGTTCATTCCGCGTCATCTGGGTCCCAGCGCCGCTGAGCAGCAGGAGATGCTCGCCGCACTCGGCTACGACTCGCTCGACGCATTCATCGATGCCGTCGTGCCCGAGCAGATCCGCTTTCGCGGTACGCTCGATACCGGCACCGAACAGAGTGAAGCGCAGGTACTCGCGTCGCTCAAACAGATGGCATCGAAGAACGCGATCTTCCGCTCGTTCATCGGCATGGGCTACTACGGCACGCACACGCCGAACGTCATCCTGCGCAACGTGATGGAGAACCCGGCGTGGTACACGGCGTACACGCCGTACCAGGCCGAGATTGCGCAGGGGCGCCTCGAGGCGCTGCTCAACTACCAGACCATGGTGATCGATCTCACGGGGCTCGAGATCGCCAATGCGTCGCTGCTCGACGAAGGCACCGCGGCCGCCGAGGCGATGGCGCTTGCCTTCGCCGCCAAGGGCAGTGCCACGAAGAACGTGATGCTGGTGGCCGCCGACTGCCATCCGCAGACGATCGCCGTGGTGCAGGCGCGCGCCGAAGCGCGCGGCGTGACGGTGAAGGTGGGCGACGCGCGCGAGTTCGTGCTCGACGATGCCGTGTTCGGTGTGCTGTTGCAGTACCCCGGTACCGACGGCGCCGTGGTGGACTACCGTGCGCTGGCCGAGCAGGCGCATGCCACCGGGGCGATGGTGATCGTGGCAAGCGACCTGCTGGCGCTCTGCCTGCTCACACCGCCGGGGGAATGGGGCGCCGACATCGTGGTGGGCAACACGCAGCGCTTCGGCGTGCCCATGGGCTACGGCGGGCCGCACGCCGCGTTCTTCGCTACGAAGGACGAATACAAGCGCCTGCTCCCCGGTCGCATCATCGGGCTCTCGCGCGACGTGGAAGGCGCGCCGGCGCTGCGCATGGCGCTGCAGACGCGCGAGCAGCACATCCGCCGCGAGAAGGCCACCAGCAACGTGTGCACCGCGCAGGTGTTGCTGGCGGTCATGGCGAGCATGTACGCCGTGTACCATGGCCCGGCCGGCCTCACGCAGATCGCCCATCGTGTGCATGCGCGCGCGACCACGCTGGCGGCCGGCCTCGAGAAGCTCGGCTTCGCGATCACGCACGAGAACTATTTCGACACCGTGCGCGTGGAAGTGGGCGCCCATGGCCAGGATGACATCCTCGCCGCGGCCAAGGCGCACCGCATGAACCTGCGCGTACTGGAGCCCGGCACGATCACCCTCTCCGTCGACGAGACCACGACCGAGCAGGACATCGTGGATCTGTGGACGGTGTTCAACAACAACGCAGCGGTGGACTTCGGGTACGCCGATGTGGCCGGTGGTGCCGACACGCGCTACGACGAGCGCTTCCGTCGCGTGACGCCGTTCCTGACGCATCCCACGTTCCACAAGTACCACAGCGAGACGGAGATGCTGCGCTATCTCTACTCGCTGCAGGCCAAGGACTTCTCCCTCGTGCACGGCATGATCCCGCTGGGATCGTGCACGATGAAGCTCAATTCGACGGCCGAGATGATCCCGGTCACGTGGCCGGAGTTCGGGCAGTTGCATCCGTTCGCGCCGCGCGAGCAGGCGGAAGGGTACGCCGAGATGTTCCGCGAGCTCGAGCACGATCTGGCCGAGGTGACCGGCTTCGCCGGCGTGTCGCTGCAGCCCAACGCCGGGTCGCAGGGTGAGTATGCCGGGCTGCTCGTGATCCGGGCGTATCATCAGGCCCGCGGTGACGCGCACCGCACCGTCTGCCTCATCCCCCAGTCGGCGCACGGCACCAACCCGGCGTCGGCCGTGATGGCGGGCTTCAGCGTCGTGGTGGTGAAGACCGACGGCGAAGGCAACATCGACGTGGATGACCTGCGCGCGAAGGCCGAGCAGCATTCGGCCAACCTTGGCGCGCTGATGGTCACGTATCCCAGCACGCACGGCGTGTTCGAAGCGCGCATCAAGGAGATCACCGGGATCATCCACGAGCACGGTGGTCAGGTGTACATGGACGGCGCCAACATGAACGCGATGGTGGGGGTGTCGCGTCCGGGTGATCTCGGGGCCGATGGGTGTCACCTCAACCTGCACAAGACGTTCTGCATCCCGCACGGCGGCGGCGGCCCGGGCATGGGGCCGATCGGCGTGGCGCAGCAGCTGGTGCCGTATCTCCCCACGCATCCGGTGATCGCGTCGCACGACGTGAGCACGGCGATCGGTCCGATCTCGGCGGCGCCGTGGGGCAGCGCGAGCATCCTGCCCATCTCGTACGTGTACATCAAGATGATGGGTGGGGAAGGGCTGGCGCTGGCCACGAAGGTGGCGATCCTCAACGCCAACTACATCGCGAAGAAGCTCGAGGCGCACTACCCGGTGCTCTACCGTGGTCAGAATGGCCTGGTGGCGCACGAGTGCATTCTCGACACGCGGTCACTCAAGACGGCGGCGGGGATCGAGGCGGAAGACCTGGCCAAGCGTCTGATGGACTATGGTTTCCACGCCCCCACGCTGTCGTTCCCGGTGGCTGGTACGCTGATGGTCGAGCCCACCGAGAGCGAGTCGAAGGCGGAGCTGGACCGTTTCGTCGAAGCCATGATCGGCATGCGCGAGGAGATCGCGGCGATCGAGCGCGGCGAGGCGGACCGCGAGGACAACGTCCTCAAGAACGCGCCGCACACGGCCACGCACTGCACGGCCGATGCGTGGACGCACCCCTACACGCGCCAGCAGGCGGCGTATCCCACGCAGTGGACGCGCGAGCGGAAGTTCTGGCCCACGGTGCGTCGCGTCGAAAGCGCGTTCGGGGACCGCAACCTCGTGTGCGCGTGCCCGCCGATCGAATCGTACGCGCCGGCGTCGGCGTAACGACGGGCTCTGTACTACGCGAACGGCGCGCCTGCTTCGGTGGGCGCGCCGTTCGTGCTTTCGGCCGGGTACGGTGTGGGCGACCGCCGGGCCCCGGTTCGTACACCCCCTTGGCGCGTTGCTTCGGGGGCGGCCGGGCTTCGCCGGCGTCGCCCCCTCAGAGACGCGCTACGGGGGGCACGAACCGGTGCCGGGCTGGCACTCGTGGGAACGGCGCAACGGCACGGATGGCGCGGCGCTTCGCGCGCGCCGGTCGGACGCCCCGACCACGGGGGCGCTGGTGCGGCTGCTTCGAGGGATGGGGCGCGCGCCCCCTCGGTGCGGTGTGTGTGTGTTCGCGGTCCTGCCGCCACGACACAGCCCGTGAATTTCCACTAGCTGCGGCAGGCGGCTCTCGGTTCTCCGTCTCACCTCCGCGCCCCAGCGCAGCGCCGGGCGCGCATCTGAGCCCCCGCACCACCGCCCGGACCGCGCACGCTGTTAAGGGAAATCACGCGATGGAAGCCGTCGGCGACCGTACCCCCCGCCGCGCGTCTCTGAGGGGGCCACGCCGGCGAAGCCCGGCGGCCCCCGAAGCAACGCGCGAAGGGGGTGTACGGATCGCCGGCGGCGGCCCTACCACACCCGCGTCGTTCAACCCAAGCCAACAGAAAAACGAAGGCCCCGGCGCGCGAAGCACCGGGGCCTGAGGGCACAACGAACGCGACGTTACTCGCCGAGCTGGGTGCGGTAGGCGTCGGGCGTCATGAGGTCCGCGTCGCCGCCGGCGTCCACGCGCACCTTGATCATCCAGCCGTCGCCGTAGGGGTCGTTGTTGATGAGCGCCGGCTCGCCGTCCAGGCGGCCGTTCACCTCGAGCACTTCACCCGACACCGGCATGAACAGCTCCGACACGGCCTTCACCGCCTCGACGGTGCCGAACACATCGTGCGAGCCGTACTTCTGTCCCACCTTGGGCAGCTCCACGTAGACGATGTCGCCAAGCTCGCCCTGCGCGTAGTCGGTGATGCCGATGTACACCACGTCGGCCTCCGACGTGGAACGGACGTACTCATGCTCCTTGGTATAGCGCAGATCGGCGGGAATGTTCGACACGAAAGGCTCCAGATGGGAAGGAAAAACCGAACAGGCGAAGTATCCGCTCCGGGCCGCCGAAGGGGAAGCGGGGCGGCGCTACGGGTTTGCCGGCCGCGTGGCGGCGCGGGCCTCGATTTCATCCCAGAGCTCGTCGACGCGCGGGCCAAGTGCGTCCCGATCTCCGACGTTGTCGATCACCCACGTGGCGCCGGCCCGCTTGCGCGCCGCCGGCCACTGCGCGTCGATCATCGCCTGCGCGTCGGCCGCTGAGAGGCCGCGGTCGCGGACGAGCCGATCGCGCCGCATCCCCTCGGGAGCGTCCACCAGAATCACCCCGTCGAAGGCATGCTCGAGCCCCACTTCGAAGAGCAGCGGGATGTCGGAAATCACGATCCGGTCACCGCGCGCGCGCGCCGCGGCCACGGCGTCGTCACGCAGTCGGCGGACCGCCGGGTGTACGATGGCATTGAGCGCATCGCGCGCCACCGGATCGTGGAACACCCGCACGCGCAGCGCCGCCCGGTCCAGCGAGCCGTCGGCCGCCAGCACACCGTTGCCGAACCGGTCGACCACCGCCTCCAGCCCTGGCGTACCCGGCGCCACGGCCTCGCGCGCCAACACGTCGGCGTCGATGATCGTGGCGCCCCGCGCCGCCAGCAGGGCGGCGACGGTGGATTTGCCGGAGGCGATGTTGCCGGTGAGCGCGAGGTGCAGCATGCAGGCAATCTAGGCGCTCGTGCGGGAGGACGCGGGAGGAGGGTGCATGGCCCCGCGCCGGCGGTCGCCCACACCAAACCCGCAGGACGCACAAAGGCCCCGGCGCAGATGCACCGGGGCCTCGTGGCACACACCGCAAACTCAGGCCGCAGCCGAGTCGTGCATGTCGTCTTCGTGATCGCTCACCTGACGACGCTTCTCGCGGTTCACCAGCAGCTCCTGAATGACCCACTGGGCCCCGCCACGCAGACGGATCTGGTGCGGCGTGCAGCCGAGGTAGCGTTGGCAGGTGTTGCGGAAGGCGGAACCCGACGGGAAATCGAGGGCACTCGCCACGCCGTCGGCGCTGCGCGAGCCGTCTTCGAGCATGCTGGCCGCCACGATCAGACGGCCCCAGGTGAGCAACTGGTGCGGCGGCGGCAGCTGTGCGCCCTCGAGTCGCTTCGAGAGCAGGCGACGCGACACCGCGATCAGACGCGCCAGACTGTCCGGCGTGAGCCGCTCGTGCGCACGGGTGACCGACAGCATCACGGCGTCGCGCACCACACTGCGGAGCCCCGCCAGATGCGGCTTGAGCAGGCTCGACACGCTGCGCGCTTCAGCCTGATCGAGCAGCGCGGCGAGCATCTGCGGCGTGTCCGTTTCTTCGGCGACGATCAGCACATCGATGCCGCAGCGGCCGGCGTCGAACATGTCCTTGGCGCGCTCGCGTGTGACGTCCACATACGCCACGAGTGCCGCACGCGGCACCCGGATGCGCAGCTGACGGACACGCTCGAAATCGGCGCGGCCGTCCACGTACAGGTCGAACACGACCACGTTGATCGGGCCACGCTCGCACGCCCGTGTGAGCGAGGTCCAGTCTTCGCAGGGCACGAAACGATAGCGGTCCCGCGCCGCAGAGCGGAGGCGGGCCAGCCGTGGTTCGTGCGCGAGCAACGTCGCGATTACACCCATGC
>CAZNZG010000110.1:0-10998 GCA_964577455.1 uncultured Gemmatimonas sp.
TGGTGTTGCCGAACACGCACATCACGCGAAATCCGCCGATCGCCTTCACGCGACCGGAGGCCGTGGTGACTGGCACCACCCACGAGACCGCCACGGTCACGCCAACCGGGCCGGTACGACCGGAACCAACCGGATAGCAATCGACCTCACGCGAGTTGTTTGCGGGCTTTTCACAGAGGCTCGCCAGCTTGCCGGCGGGGCCGCCACCGAACGCTCCGTTGACGGTCTTTTTCGGAACGGCGCCGGTACCCTTTCCGGGAAAGAATTCCGTGCTATCGATGGCGGTGGACCGGTTGGCCACACACGTGCTGGCGTTGGCGATCTGGTCGGCGTAGTCGTTCATGTTGGCGCCACCGCCGTCCACATCATCGATCGCTTCGAATGGGTGGGTCCCCGCGATCGCAGATGCGTCGGAAGGCCGGAAGATGATCCCGACCTTCAGATCACCATCCACCGTTCGCAACGTGTCCTGCAGATCATCCAACCCCGTGACGCGCATGATGGTGTCGCTGATGCCATACACGGCATCGTTGAACGCCACGATTGGAAAGCCCCACGGCGCCGGACACGTGGTACGCGTCACGTTGGCCACCCAGGCGATCGAGTTGCGTGACTGCGACTGGGTGAGGTTGCCGATGAAGCGACGAAACAGGAGCGAGCCACTCTTGGTTGCCCGCACCCGCACGGCATTCGGCGGCAAGGAACCCGCCGTGAAGGATCGCGTGGAGTCGACCCACTTCCCCGGTTCGATCTCGGCGGCGCTCAGCGCAATCGCCGAATTGTCGAGCGCACGGAAGTGCGCAGCGGCAAAGGCCTGCGTCACAGGATCCGGATTCGAATCGTTGAACGTCTGGATGAGCTTCGCCGCACGGAGTGATGACGCGTCGGCCGCGCTCTGCAACTCGTTGGTCCCGAGGCTGAGGCGACTGAGGTCGATGGCGAATGCGGCCGCGGCCACCAGCACGATCGACGAGATCGCCACGAACACCGTGGTCGCACCACGACGCGCACGTCGCGGTGCCATGGCGGTGGTGCGCTGCGACGACGAGGTTGCGCCCGAATACGGCCCCCGCATGGTGCCCCCCTTAGCGACCAAGATTGCCCAGTTCCCGTGCCACCGTAATGCCCGCCGGGCCCACGATCACGGCCATCAGCGCCGGGAGCAGAAACAACGCCAGCGGAAAGATCATCTTGAGCGCCGCCTCGGCAGCCCGTTTCTCGGCCTTCTGGCGACGACGCACCCGCAGCGTTTCGGCATTCACGCGCAAGACGCGCGCGATCGAGGTACCGAGCCGCTCGGTCTGCACCATGCTCGACACGAGCGTGCGGAGCTCGTCCACCCCCGTGCGCACCGCGAGCCCCTGCAGCGCGCGGTCGCGCGGCATGCCGGCATTCACGCGGCGCACCACCTGCGCGAACTCCAGCGCCAGCTCTGGCCGTACGTTGGACAGGTCGCGTGCCACGCGAATGATCGCAGCGTCGAGCGACACGCCCGCCTCCACGCACACTACCAGCAGATCCAGCGCATCAGGAACGGCGCGGCGGATACGATCCTGCCGGTTGGTGGCCAGCCGGTCGAGCACCGCCTGCGGCCCCGCAATGCCAGCCACCAGCCCCATCACGATCGATACCGCCAGATAAGTGGGGTTGTCACGTGGGGCGGCCACGAAGGCGAGCACCGGCACGAACAGCGCAGCTACTATCCGAATGGCAGAGAAGATCACCGGCGCCGCCGCCCCGTCGAAGCCGGCATGCACCAGCTTCGCGCTGAACGAGGTATCCGCCACGAGCCCCTCAGGCATGCGCTCCCGCAGCCAGGCGGCCAATCGTGACGAGGCCGTGGCGTCCTCGTTGAGCAGCAAGCGCTCGGCGAGCCGGGAGGCCTCGAGGTCCGGTGAGACACGTTGCAGCGTTTCGCGACGCTGCCGGTCGGCGATCGCCACGTACACCACCGTGCACACCGCCACGATGAGCGTGACGATGAGCAGGATGAGTGTGATCGGGAGTTCGGGGAGCATCGGTTACATGTCCACGTCGGCGATCCGGCTCATCACGAAGTAGCCGATCACCACGGAGATGAGCGCATAGACGATCACGGCCTTGCCGATCGGCTCGACCAGCAGCGGACGCATGTAGTCCTGATTGATCGAGTAGATCGCGAAGAACATCACGAAGGGCATGCCTGCCAGCACGCGCGCCGACATCTTGGGCTCGGCGGTGAGCGTTTCGAGGTTCGCCTGGAACTTGAGCCGTTCGCGAATCAGGTTGGCGATGTTGGAGAGCAGCTCCACAAGGTTGCCACCCGTTTCTCGCTGGATGATCAGCGAGGTGACGAAAAGCCGAGCCTCTTCGGTGCCGATACGTTCCTGCATCGCCAGCAGCGCCGTGCGCACATCCACGCCCAGACGCTGTTCATCGTAGAAGCGCAGGAACTCCTGACGCATCGGCGCCGGTGATTCACGCCCCACGAACTCCATGGCCGCCTGAAGCGAATAGCCGGCGCGCAGTGCATTGGTCATCAGATCGAGCGCATCGGGAAAGGCCACCTCAAACTGCTTGCGACGGATACCCTGCCGTCGCTTGAGCAGCAGCCACGGAATACTCCCGCCGATCAGCGCGCCCACCAAACTGAGCATGCCCCCGACGATGAACTGAAAAAGCGTGAGCCCCACCATCGCGCTCAGCAGCGTGAAGAGAAAAAACTCTCCTGGCTTCTGCTTGGAGCCGGCATGCATCAGCTCCCGTTCCAGGCGAATCGTGAGATTGCGCCCGGACAGCATCTCATTGAGTGCCTGCACATCCGACGCACGCTCGTCACGCAGGATCGAAATGGGCTCATCGCCGCGCAGGAGGCCGCCGGAATCCCCCACGCGGATGCGCGCGGCATCGGCGGCCGAGAGCCGACGCCGGTTGATGAAGAAGAACGTGCCGACGACCAGCAGCAGCGCGCCCAGGAAGACCGAGACGAGGACGATCGCCGTCATGCGAGCACGCCGCTCTCGACCATGGCCCCTGCCGCCGCCAGGCCGCCTTCGCTCTGCGACCCGAAGGCGAAGATCTCGGGGGGCAGGAAGATCCCGCGCGCCGCAATCTGGTCCATGAAGGTGGGCCGTACGCCGGTCGCCTCGAAGTTACCGAGTACCGTTCCGTCGTCGGCGACCCCGCGCCGATGATAGCGGAAGATCTCCTGCGTGGTGATCACATCGCCCTCCATCGTACTCACCTCGGTGATGCTGGTGATGCGACGGGTGCCATCGGACATGCGCGATACCTGCACAATCAGGTGCAGTGCACTGGCCACCTGCTCACGAATGGCGCGTGTGGGCAGTGCCGTACCGGCAAAGAGCACCATTGTTTCCAGACGCGCCAACGCGTCGCGCGGCGTGTTGGCATGGATGGTGGTGAGCGAGCCCTCGTGGCCCGTGTTCATGGCCTGCAGCATGTCGAGGGCTTCGCCGGAACGCACTTCGCCGATGATGATGCGATCGGGACGCATGCGCAGCGCATTCTTCACGAGATCACGCGCGCTCACCTCACCACGTCCTTCCGTGTTGGGGGGACGTGTTTCGAGACGCACCACGTGTGCCTGCTGCAGGCGCAATTCGGCGGCGTCTTCGATGGTTACGAGACGCTCGGTTCCCGGAATGAAGCTCGAGAGGGCGTTGAGGACGGTCGTCTTGCCGGCACCAGTACCACCCGACACCAGGATATTGAGGCGCGAGTGCACGCACGCCGCGAGCAGGCGCAGCATCGGCGCCGACATCGCCCCGAACTCCACGAGCTTGCGCGGACCGATCGACGCGCCGAACCGACGGATCGACAGCACCGGGCCATCGATCGCCAGCGGCGGAATGATGGCGTTCACGCGGGAGCCGTCGGTCAATCGCGCATCGACCATCGGCGAGGATTCGTCCACGCGTCGCCCCACCTTGCTCACGATGCGATCGATGATCGTGAGCAGGTGCGCGTTGTCGCGGAAGGTGATGCCGGTCTTTTCGAGGCGCCCCTTCTTTTCCACGTAGACGGACTTGGGGCCGTTCACGAGGATGTCGGACACGGCGGCATCGCGCGTGAGGGGTTCGATCGGGCCGAGGCCCGTCACCTCCCATACGATCTGCTCCACCACCTCGTCGCGCTCACCAGCCGACAGCGGCGCCTGCTCGATGCGCAGGAACTCCAGTACGGCGGTGCGGATCTGCTGGGTGAGCACGCTCTCGTCGCGAATCTTCTCCAGCGCGGCGAGATCGAGCCGATCCACCAGCTTCTGGTGTAGGTCACGCTTGAGGAGATCAACGGGCGAGAGCCCCTGGGGGGCGCTCTCCTGCTTTTCTGCCGGCTGTGGCAGCCCCGCAAGTGGATCGACCATCGCGGGTGTCGCGCCAGTATCCTGCGGCCCGGCACCATTTCCGCCCGATGACGACGCGGCAGGAGCCGCGGGCTTCTTCCCGAGCAGGCGATCGCGAAGCGAACGTTCCACGATTACTTCCTCAACTTGCCGAAGAATCGACCCAGACCGCCGGCGCGCCCGCTGCGCTCACCATCGACGGCCAAGGTACCGGACGGCGTGAATCCACGCTGTCCCATGAGACGAATGGCCAACAGCGAATACGCATCGATGAGCGGCTGCACGCCGGGCGCTCCGGGATTGGCCGACACGGGTACCCCACGAGTCTGCGCATCGGCCACGGCCTGAAAGGCGTTCGGCAGTCGGAAGTCGACGGGCCGCCCGAGCGCCTTGGCCACATCGGGCCACGACATCACGTCGCCAGCGCCCACGCGGTTCGCCACGAGAATCACCTTCTCCTGGGGGAACTCCAGCTGGTCGAAGAGCGACATGGCGCGCTTCACCTTGCGCAGTCCCGCCACCGACACCTGGAACACCATGGCAATGCGATCCGCCGCATCGAGGGCAGCGATCGTGCGCGGCGACACGGTGTGTTCCACATCGAGCACCGTGTACGAATAGGTGCTGCGCATGAGGGTGAGGATACGCTGCACCGCCTCGGCCGTGACCTCCTCACCGAGTTCGAGATCACTCGTGCCGGCGAGGGCATCGAGCCCGTCGGCCACACTCTGCGTGATGTTGTGCAACGACTCGCTGTCGGCGCGATCCAACTTGCGCACAAGTTCGCCGAGATCGTACGTGGGGCTCACGTTGAGGTGCGTCGCCACGTCGCCGAGACCGACCACGAGATCGGCGACCGCCACGCGCCCCGCCGGCTTTCGCGCGGCAAGCGCGTGGGCCACGTTGACTGCAATGGTCGTCACACCAGCCCCGCCCGCCGGGCTGTACACGGCCGTGACGTGCCCCCCCTTGGGTGCCCGCGCCCACTTGGTCTCGAGGCGCGCCAGCGCCGCCGCCAGTTCACCGGGGTCCGCGGGGACCACGAGAAATTCCGACAGCCCACGGCGAAAACCAGCGAGAATGAGTTCACTGTCGGGGCGAGGCGCGGTACCGATCGCCGCGAGCCCCGGCCGGTCGCGCAGCAACTGCTCCACTTCGTCGAGTGCGCTGCCCGCAGTACTGTCGAGGGACACGACGAGCAGATCCGCCCCGACTTCGCGCACGTGCAACAGCATCGCCTCCACACTCTCCACTTCCACCGGCTTGTTGAAGCCGGCGCCGGTGAATACCGGCACGAGTGGCGAGAGAGGACCGAGTGCTTCACGAACGACGATGGCACGACGCATCAGCAGGACCTGCGGAGAACGGGGAGCATCAGGTACGTACGACGGACAGACGACAAATCAGCGCGGCGGCGGCAGACGCTTCTTGATCGCGTCGGCAGCCGGCAGGGCGTTGTTGGGCACGAGCGGCAGCGTGCGTGACCCGCGCGCCTTGTTGGGGTCGAACATTTCGGGAGAGACCACAATCAGCAGTTCCGACTCGTTGTTCTGCCAGCGGCTGCTGGAGAAGAGCGCGCCGAGAATGGGGAGATTCATGAGCCCGGGGATACCGGTACGCACCGACTCGCGCTCTTCGTTGAACAGCCCCGAGATGACAAGGCTTTCGCCGGGACGCACGTCAAGGGTGGTTTCGACCTTGCGGGTGCGAATGGCGGGGATGCGGAAGCCTGCCAACAGCACCGCATTGCCGAAGTCGAGGCTCGAGACCTCGGGGGTCACCTTGAGCTTGATGAGCGAGTCGGACATGACCTCGCCGCGGAACTTGAGCTGCACGCCGTACGGGCGGTACTGGATAACGACAAACACCTGACCACCAGGCCCGCCCGGCTGCGCGACAGGGATGGGCAACTCCCCCCCCGCCAGAAAGTTGGCCTCTTCGCGGTTCCCGGCGATCAGCGTGGGCTCGGCAAGCGAGCGGGCGCGGCCCTGCTGCTGCTGGGCATCGAGGAAAGCCGTGATGTCCTGCGTCCCGAAGTTGAGCAGGGCGCCGGCAAACCGTGAGGCACCAACAGATTCCACGGCACCGGGAGCGAGTGTTCCCGAGCCCGCCACGGCATTGCCGTTCACCGATTCGTATCGGCCACTGATGCCGTATTCGAGGAGCGCATCACGGCGCACCTCGGCGAACTTCACCCCCAGCGCGATCTGCCGTTGTTCCGTCGCCTGGTTCACCGCCACGCGCAGGTGACGGCGACCAAGTTGCGGCCCCGAGAGCAGAATGTCGGTCTCGCCCAACGCCTTGGCGTTGATGACCACACTCGTGGCGTTGAGCACGACCACATCGGCCACTGCCGGATTTGCCACCGTCACCTGCGTGACGGCCGAGGTGAAATCGAGCGGCATGGCCCGACCCACCGACATCGAGAAGGGCTCCACCGGCGTGGCCACCGCGGACGCAGACTGCGCCGCAGCCACTGCCGAAGGCACGGCAACCATGGCCGTGGCGAGCAACAGACGAAGTGGCAGGAGCCGCGTGGAGGGAGAAACGCGCATGAACTCTCCAGGGAGTCGGAAGGGCGGTCGAGTGGGATGCATTACCGGACGGGCGACGGCGCGAGCGTATCGCGGCGCTGTTGCGCCCGACGGATGGAATCACGGCGAGCGGCATCCTTCGCCTGCTCGAACTGCAGCTGCTGCACGGCTTCCCCACGATACACGCGCACGACGACCGAATCGGTCTTCTCGGGCACCTGCACGACGGCGGGGGCGGGCGCCGCCGGCGCCGGCGCAACGGGGCGCGGCGCCACGCGACGGGGCGTGGCCACGGGGGCAGGCTCTGTCTGTGGCGCATACGTGACGTCACCAAGCAAGCTACCCTTTTGAGCGCCGCTGGTCTTCACCGAATCGGGATCGCCGTAGCCACGAAGCACCAACTGGATGCTCCCTTCGCGCTGTGCGAGAGCCAGGCGCTCGGCTTCTTCCGGCGACACCTCGAGCGCTGCCGTTGGCGCGTTGATGGGCTGGCCGTCGGCACCACGCGTGACCTGCGCGCCGATGGAGAGCACCCGCATGTTGCTCATGAACAACTTGGAGATTTGTCCGCCGCGCGCATCACCGGTGGTGAGCATCACATCGACACGCGAGTTGGGCTGCACCATGCCGGAGAGCCCAGACACGTCGTCGATCCGGATCGACATCGCGCGCTTGCCAGGGGGGATCTTTACCTCGATGCCGCCCGCGGTGCCCTCGGGGGCGAGGCGGCCCGGAACGATCGCTTCGCCCTTGAAAATGGGGATGCGCGAAATGCGTCCCACCACGGAATCGGGCCGAGAATACGAGCCGGCCGGCACAGCAGCCACGGGCAACTCCACCACCGCAAGACTCTGCTTGGTGAGCGGCGTCCCCTCGGCGATGTCGGCGGCCGCGATCACCACACTCTGCGTGGCGATCCGGCTGCTGGCGCGCATGCCGTCGATGACTCGATACACACCGAACGTGGCGAGCCCCGCCACGAGCAGCGCCACGTACAGCACGAAGCGATACCTGCGATCACCGAACATGAGAGATCACGAAAGAGAGAAACGGAGGATGCGAAGGAACCACGGCATCAGCGGCGTTCCCAGAAGAACACCGCCGACGCCTTGAGATCGATGGCGCGAACCACCGGCGCTGCCAACCCGATGACCGGCCGGTACGGATAACTCGTCACACGTACGACGACGGTATCACCGACGAGGGTACATCCCGCCGTGGTGGTGCCGGGCGCCTTGACCTCGATATTGGCCCACGGAACCGTATCGGGTCGGGCAACCGGAAGCCGGCGGTTGAGTTCTGCGCGGATGGCGGCGTTGGCCCCACAGGGATTGCTGAGCGTCGCGCCGAAGCGCGCCGCCTCACGGGTAGCAGTCACGAGCAGACTACGGCGACTGAAGGCCCACGCCAACTCGATCACGCCGAACAGCAGGAGCAACAGCACCGGTACGATAATCGCAAACTCGACGATCGGTCCGGCGTGCTGCTCCCGAATGAATCGTGCGTGCCGCCACGAGTGCATCACCACCCCTCCCGAATGAGCTGCCCGAACTGCATCCACCACGCGGTGGCTACGCCGCCGGCGATGGCCACGGCGTAGGGAATACGATCACGCGCCTCGAATGGACGCATCTTCATCAACCAGGGCGCTCGAATGGCCGTCGCCACGGCATGAATTGCCGACAACGCCCCTTGCGTGCGAAGCAACCAGAGCGCGCCAAGCACCCCACCGTACACGCCCGTAGCCAGCGTCGCCACCAGAAGCCCACGCCAACCGAGCCACGCCGCGCTTGCCGCGATGAGCTTCACATCGCCGGCGCCCATGAGGCGCAAGGCAAACATGGGGAACCATATCAGCAGCGCCACACCGGTCGCCGCAAGCGCCGAGAGCACACCGGCACCCATTCCATGAAAGACCGCGGCGAAGACCACGCCGCATGAAAAAATCATCACATTGAGTTCGTTACTGACTCGACGCTCCCGGAGATCGCTGGCGGCCGCTGCCGCGAGGAGCCCTCCCAATGCCACCGATGCTGCTGTCAGTTCGAACGCCGTACCTGTCATGAACCCTCTCTGCGCGACACCACGTGCGCGTCACGCGCCTATCCTTGCCGAGAAGCGAAGACCGCGATGCGCATAAAGGCGCACGCCGTCAGGCTTCCCGATCACCTATCCCTTCCCCTTCCCCTTCCCCTTCCCCTTGTCGTCGTCGTCATCGTCATCGTCATCGTCGTCGTCGTCGTCATCGTCGTCGTCATCGTCGTCACGATCGTCCGAATCATCGTCGTTGGCGTCCGGTCCCGCTGCATTGCCAGCGACCGACGCCATCGCATTGGTGGTGCGAAGGAAGGAGTTGCCTACAGACCCGCGAAAGCGGGAGACCACGCTAATCATCAGGACCGCCACAACACCGAGCAATAGCGCGTACTCGGCAAGGGAGGCCCCGTCCTCACGGCGCGCCGTACGGAAGAAAACACGAAGGCGCTGAACAATTTTCTTGACGTGGTCAGGCAGCCGACGACCGGACACTGACGGCATCAGATGGCGGGATTCAAGATGTTGGTGCCGCGTCCGAAGGGGCCAGGCACGGAGAGCCTGCCCTCAGGATCACGGCGAGCGAGGCGCCGTCCGCCTCAACCGGAAAGGACCGAATCGTAACGACCACACGAGACATCGGATACCTTCGGCTGGATTACGTGGAGATCCCGCGCGGGACGGCGCCTCGAAACCCGCTCAGGAGGCCGAGTTGAGCGTGGTCGTGGTGCGGGTGAAGATGTTCGAGATCGAGTTGCGGAAGCCCTGAATCACGGCGATCAGCGCCACAGTGATCACGCCGAGCAGGAGAGCGTACTCGGCGAGCGAGGCGCCTTCTTCTTCGCGGACGAAACGACGGAGGGTGTTCTTGATAGCAGACATCTGAAGCTCCTGAGACGAGATAAAGTGGGAAGCCCCCGGATGGGCGCCTCCCGCGCAATGGCAGCGCTCGCTGCTCAGGTTGACACCTGAGCAATGGTCGCGCCAACTGCTGTGCCGAATGACACCGGCACGGGACGAAAGGAAATCGCGGGGGCAGAGCAGACGGACTCAACCGTAGCGCACGGAAGGGAGCCCCTAAGTGATGAATTTTCCCTTACTTACAACATTGATGATAATTCATATATGACGAATACGTAATATCCTTGAGCATTATACAAGATTAAAGTTGCTTCACATTTAAAGGTGTTTTGCGATGCACCGCCGCAACAAATGACTCGTAAATGCCACACTTATCGCATCACCGGAAACGCGTGATGGACCAGCGCTTCAACTCCGCACGACGATGAGTCTCGCAATCTGCAAGTCGCCCGGTGTTCCAGCTAATGACCAACGACAGGCCAAGTTGTCACATCCTGGCAAGGAACCGTCAGAATGGGTCGCCCCCTGCGCCAAACACACGAGGCGACCATGCCGCCCCTCGCGCATGGTCGCCTCATGTTTCGTGATTGGCCGCACGGCCGCGTGGCAGGGGCCTCCGAGGCCGCCCGCTGCCGATCGTCAGTCGAAGGCCCGTGCGCTCGATTCCTCGGTTGCCGGCAACGGGTCCGGCCCCGGGTTGCTCAGGACCACCATGGTCGCAAGCGCCAGCAACTCGATCACGAGGATGGTCACGAGAAACTCCACGCGCAGGGCGCGCGGCGCGTCGCGCCACATCCAGCGGAGATACTGAAGCATGCCGGGGCCGCCGGTTCAGTCCGGCTGCGCCGCGCAGTGCTCGTCGAAGGCTCGCGTGAGATCGGCCGCGATCTCGGTGGCGCTGCGTCCTTCGATCTGATACCGCTCGAGCATGAACACGACGTCGCCGTCCTTCATGAGTGCGATGCTCGGTGAGGACGGCCGATAGCCGGTGAAATACGAGCGGGCGCGCTCGGTGGCCTCCCGATCCTGTCCGGCAAACACGGTGGTGGACAAGTCGGGCTTCACGCCGTGCTGCAGGGCCATCGCCACGGCCGGACGGGCATTGCGGGCCGCGCAGCCACACACGGAATTCACCACTACCAAGGCAGTGCCCTTCTGGTCGGCCAGCCTGGCATCGACGTCGGCGACGGTGCGGAGCTCTTCCACGCCAAGGCGCGTGAGTTC
>CAZNZG010000111.1:0-10798 GCA_964577455.1 uncultured Gemmatimonas sp.
GCTACACATGGCAGCGCCCGGCGATGTCGACGGATCGAGGACAGGTCAGGCGCCGGCCTTCACCACATTCTCCGCCGCCGGGCCCTTCTGGCCCTGCACGATGTCGAACTCGACGGCATCGCCCTCGGCGAGCGTCTTGAAGCCCGAGCCCTGGATCGAGCTGTAGTGGACGAAGCAGTCCTTGGTGCCGTTGTCGGGGGTGATGAATCCGAACCCTTTGGCATCATTGAACCACTTCACGCGGCCGGTCGTACGCATACCTGCTCCTCAACTGGGAAGATTTCGTCCCACGCGGGGCTGGGCCCAGCGGGACGCACTGTTGCACGCGCAAGACGATGGCGGAAATGCAAGCGCCCCTCGCGTCAGGAGATCGGCAAAGGGGCGAACACGGGCCCCGGCGGGCCGATCGTCGGCGAATATTCAGTGGGACAGAATGGCCGTCAATAGGCCAGGCCGTTCACTGATGGGGGCTGACGGCGACTGTCCCGGCGATTCCGTTCAGCGTCAGACATTTCCCCCTATTCCGGCGCCACCGCCGCCGCCACCGTGGCAGTCACCTGCAGAGATGTGCAGGCCATTGAAGGCAGGCGTTTTCTCTTTCGGAGGCGTTTACATGAAGCGGGTACTCTGTGCAGTCATGATTGCGGCCGCTCTGACGGCGACCACGGTGGCCTCGGCCCAGTCGCTCCCGCCGGTCCGTTTGGGGGTGCTGGGGGGTGCGAGTTTTGCCACGCTCGGCGGTGACGATGTGGACGATGCCGACACCCGAACCGGTTTTGCGGGCGGCGTGGCATTGACGATCCCACTGCGCGAGCGCCTGTCGCTGGAAATGAATGCCCTGTACGCGCAGAAGGGGGCGAAGGGCTCCGACGCCAGCGAGAGCCTCGTGTTCAAGCTCGATTATGTCGAGCTGCCCGTGCTGCTCCGCTACGATTTCACCGGTGAGCGCGTGCGCCCATTTGCGTCGGCCGGCGTCAGTTTCGCGTATCGCACCTCGTGCAAGGCGCGAGGATCGGCAGCGGGATTCACCGCCGAGTTCGACTGTGACGACTTCGCCGATGACCCGGAATTCGGGCTCGACGTGAAAAAGTGGGATACCGGCGTGGCGCTCGGCGGTGGCCTGGATTTCCCGCTCGCCAACGACCGGTCGTTCACGGTGGGTGCGCGCTACACGTACGGGCTGTCCGACGTGGTGAAGCTGTTCACCGTACGCAACCGCGCCTTGCTGGTGTACGCGGGGTTCTCGGTGCCGCTCAAGTAGCCTCCGAGTAGTCCCGCTCGGCATATGCCCCGCGGGACAGTATCGCGGATTACGCGAATGGGTCACGGAGTTCACGCGGATACTGCGCTCGTGCAGTTCGTCCGTGTGCATTCCGTGACCCATCCGCGCATTCCGTGGTACCGTCATCAGCGCCGCAGTCCTTCATGCCCCCCTTGAACGGCGCTTGAACAGCGCTCGAACGGCGCTTGAACGGCGGTCAGAACCGAACGCCGAAGGTGATCGGGATGTAGCGCAGACTCGATCCGTCGGTGAACACGTTCACGAGCTTCGCTTCGGCGAAGGTGGTGAACCCGGAGAGCTGGAAGCTCAGCCCGCCACCCAGTTGCACCCCGAGGTTCGTGTCGCTGTCGTCGGCTTCGGATGCCTTGGAGTTGAACACGCCCAGCCCGCCCAGCAGGTACGGACGCGCGATGGAGTTGTTGGTCGTCGGGAAGTCGTAGAGCGCATTCGCCACGAGGCCGAGCGAACGGAAAGAGCCGGCGTTACTGGCCTCGGCGTTCCACTTGTCGAAGCTCACATCGCCACGGAAACGGAGCGAGGGGAGCGTGGCGACCTTGAGGTACACATGGCCGGTGAGGTTGTACCCCGACTCGAGCCCCTCCGTGAAATCACCGGTCGGCAGCGACAGACCGCCGCTGACTCCCAGTGTGAGCGATCGGTCGGTGGTGACCTGCGCCGACATCACCGCCGGGGCGGCCAGCGCCGCCATCAGCCCCATACCAGTACCCAGTGCACGCATCGTACGCATCATGAATCCCCCAGTGTCATAAGGAGTGGTTCGGCAGACCCCGTACCCACATGGCACGGGTCCCATCGGGCAGCACCCGAGGGAACTGCCCGCTTACTCCGGTGTTGCCTCTACCGCTGTGACGAAGTACTCGGTTTCACCGAAGCACGACGTTGGTACCCCCACGTGCTGTTCATAGGTCACCGTCACGCGCTTGCCGCTGAGTGCGGCAATGGCTCTGGCGACCGAATCGCTGCGCACGGAGAAGGAAAAGCTGTCCGAACGGAAGCCCTTGGCGATGTCGGTGTAGAGCGTCCCCTCCCACGTTTTGCAGAGCCAGCCTTTGCGTGAGATCTTCTGCACATATCCTGCCCGCGTCCCGTCGGAGTAGCTCCACGAGAGCGCAACGGCCGTCCAAGCGGCAAATCCGAGCGCGGGGAGGCCCAGCAGTGCGGAAACCGTGACCCCGAGCCAATGCCGGCGGAGAAACGACGGCTTCGGGGCCGGGGCGGGAGCCACCGCAGCAGCGGGCTCCGGAACGGGCTGGTCGGCACCAGCCGACGCTGCCGCGTGTTCGTCTGTGTGAGGCGCGTCCATGCGGGGAACTTGGGGAGGACCACCGGGGCGCGCTAGCTTTCTCTTCGGCATTTGCACCGCTCGGGCGTGCCGCCGTCCCGCCGCACTCAACAGGATTCTTGCAACGTGTCGTCTTCCGCTTCCGGCTTCGGTCGTCGTCGCTCCACCGTCACCGTCAAGGTGCGTGGCGTCCCGGTGGGCTCGTCCGCCCCCGTGGTCGTGCAGTCCATGACCAATACCGATACGGCTGACGCCGCCGGCACGGCCGATCAGGTTGCCGCGCTGTTCGAGGCGGGGTCGCAGAAGGTGCGCATCACCGTCAACAACGACGAAGCGGCGCAGGCCGTCCCGGAAATCCGCCAGCGACTCGAGGACAAGGGCCTCGACGTGCCGCTCGTCGGCGACTTCCACTACAACGGGCACCTGCTGCTCACCAAGTACCCCAAGACTGCCGCGGCGCTCGACAAGTACCGCATCAATCCGGGCAACGTTGGCACGAAGCACCGTGACACGAACTTCACGACCATCGTGCAGGCGGCGATCGACCACGACAAGCCGGTGCGCATCGGCGTGAACTGGGGCTCGCTCGACCAGAACCTGCTGACCGACATGATGGACGCCAACGCGAGCAGCGCCACGCCGCGCGACGCGAAGGACGTGTACATGGACGCGATGCTGGAGAGCGCACTGCGCTCCGCCGCTCTCGCGGAAGAAGTGGGGCTCGCGCACGACAAGATCATCGTGAGCGCCAAGATCTCGGTGGTGCCCGATCTCGTGGAGTGCTACCGCCGCCTCGCCGCGCGCTGCGACTACCCGCTGCACCTGGGGCTCACGGAAGCGGGTATGGGCAACAAGGGAGTGATCGCGTCGAGCGCCGCGCTCGCCATTCTGCTGAGTGAAGGCATCGGCGACACCATCCGTGTCTCGCTCACCCCCAAGCCGGGTGGCGATCGCCGCGAGGAAGTGTTCGTGGCGCAGCAGATCCTGCAGTCACTCGGCCTGCGCTCGTTCGCGCCGCAGGTCACCGCATGCCCGGGCTGCGGCCGAACCACCAGCACGTTCTTCCAACGCATGGCGGAGGACATTCAGGGGTATCTGCGCGAGCAGATGCCCGTATGGCGCGAGAGCAAGCCCGGCGTGGTGGAGATGAAGGTGGCCGTGATGGGCTGCGTGGTGAACGGGCCCGGCGAATCGAAGCATGCCAACATCGGCATCTCGCTCCCCGGCACCTTCGAGGAGCCCAAGGCGCCGGTTTACGTGGACGGCAAGCTGTTCACGACGCTCAAGGGCGACAACATCGTGCCGGAGTTCCTCGTGATCCTGAACGAGTATGTGGAACGCACGTACGCGGTGACTGCTTAACAGCGCAATAGCACGGTAGCGGGGAACTGCGGGAGCGGGTCCTACGGGAGCCAAAGACACGGGAGCCGATCGACGCGACTGCGCAGTCGCGATGATCGGCTCCCGTTTTTCTCGCTCCCGTGGTGTGGCTCCCGCCGTGACCCGCTACCGCCCTGCAGTTGCGCAGTTCCGCCGTTCAGCGGGCCGGCAGCACATCTATGCCGCCCGCCTGCTGCCCCACATCCACTCTGGCGACCGTCCGCAGCGCCACGAGATCGATGATCTCCACCGTGCCCGGCTCGCTACCCACGCCTTCGACCGTGACGAACGCGTAGCGGTCGTCGTGCGTGATCGCCACGCCGTGCACCACACGGCGCTGCGTGGGCAGCGTGGCCAAGGTGGCACCGGTCTTCGTGTCGAGAATGCTCACGCTCTGGGCACGCTTGTTGGTGGCCACGAGCTTCGTGCCGTCGCGCGTGACGGCGAGGTTGTACACACCATTCCCCGCGGGAATGCGGCGCCGCAGCGTCCACGATGCCGCGTCGATCTCCACGATGTCGCTCGTGCCGTTGCATGCCACCCACACGGTGCGATCGTCGGCACTGGGCTGCGCCCAGGTTGGAGAACAGGTGGTGCTCCCGGCCGCGGGCTGTGCCAGGCCGTGGCCGCTCATGTCGTGCCCCGCGTGTGCGGCATCAGCACCGCGCGTCGGCGGCGCGCCCGTCATGCCGCGCTCGGCGCCCTTGGTGACGAGAAAGTGCCGTGACACCTGCAACCCGTCGAGGTCGATCTCCACGAGCTGCTCGTCCATCATGCAGGTACTGTAGTGCCGCGTCCCCGCGCGGTTCACGCGTGAACCGTGCGGCATGGCGCAGGTGGTAATGCGCGCGATCTCCTGCAGGCTGTCGGTGCGCACCACGCTCACGTCGCTCGCCACCATGTCGCCGTGCAGGTTGAAGTTCACCACCACGACCTTGCTCCCGTCGGGGGTGACCTGCGCCGTGGCGGGAAAGTTCCCCAGCATGACCTGGCCCGCGTACGCATTGCTGCGCGTGTCGAACTTCCACAGCACCCCATACGGGGTGCCGTGCGCCGTCGTCACGTAGTAGTGCGCTCCGTCGGGGGTGACCGCGAGGCCGTGCGGGCCATCGGGATCGGCGAGCATCACCCCCACGTCGTGCTGCCGCACGACCCTCGCGCCCTGTGGCCCGAACTCGATGACGGCCACACGATCCACGCTCTCACTCGCGACCAGCGCGGTGTACGTCTTCTGCGGCGACGGTGCCACCTGTGCCGCCGCATTCGATGCAGCGACGACACAGGCAGCCGCAAGCATGGCAACGCGGTGCGTCATGGAACGATCGCGTTCTTCTTGGGTTCGGGCTTGGGCTCCATGCGCACGATCCACAGCCCGTTGTACATGTCGTTCACGTACGCGAGCCCGTTGCGCACCACCACGCCCCACGTCATGGCGGCGTTCTTCACGTAGCCATCCATGTCGCCGGTGTGCACGTGTACCATCTCGCGCTGCTGCGCACGGAGGTCACCACGCAGTTCACCGCTGATGTCGAAGGCACGGAAACCGGCGTTGTAGGCACCCATGTACAGCGTGTCGCCCGCCACCCACACGTTGTGTACGCCGCCGTACTCGGGCTCGTAGAACGCCACACTCTTCGGCTTGGCGATGTCGCTCACGTCGATCACCTGCAGACGGCCATAGGCACGGCCGACGCTGGCATCCTTCGCTCCCTTCACCGGCGCCGCGGGGAAGACTTCATCGGCGATGAACACGTAGTTCTTGTGGCGCCATGCCGTGTGCGTCCCGCGGATGAAGCCCGGACCACCCGCCGCTTCCACCTGCCGGTACATGTCGTTGAGATCGTACTTGTACTGGCTCACCACCTGCGGATTGCTCGGCGAGCCGCCCTTCACACCGTTGCCCACGTCGAGAATCACGAGGCCGTCGTTCCAGTAGCTCAGGTAGGCGAGCCCGTCCTGCACATCGATGTCGTGCAGTGAACGGCCGGCATCGGGGCGCGGCGTCTTCCACACCGCCGCCGTCTTCGGATTGCACGGGTCGTTCCAGTCGATGATGTGGATCGCGCCGGTGCCGTCGTTGGTGAGATAGATGTGCGTGCCGTACTTCTCCTGCTTGTACACGAAGGTGCTGTGCACACCACCGGTGAGCCCTTCGGTGTAGTCGGCGCACTTCTTCGGGTGCAGCGGATCGTCGAGGGTGGCGATCACGATGCCGTTCTTGCGATCGCTCGCCCCCTCACGCGTGAACACCAGGTGCTTGCCGTCGGGGCTCGTCATGATGTCGTTCACACGACGCGTGTTCTCCACGATCGAGTCGGTCACCACCGGCTTGCTCTTGTCGGTGATGTCGATCGTGAACATGCGATCGCCACCCGAGCCGGTGCCGAGGTAGGCGATCTCGCGCGTGGGATGGAGCCACACTTCTTCCGTCGTGAAGCCGGTGCGCGGCAGGCGCCCCACCACAGTCGCGGGGCGGCGCACATCGCGCGGCGTGAGGCGCACCACGGCCTGGGCGCTCTGCGTGCCGAGCGTGGCGGTCACCACGTACGTGCCGCCCTCGTAGCCGGTGAAGGCGCCGTCGGTGTCGATCACTCCCTGCCCGGGGCTGAAGCTCCAGCTGGGGGTGAGACCGGTGAGCGCGCGCCCCGCCGCGTCCTTCGCACTGACGGCGAAGCGGATCACATCGCCGGTGCGCGCGTCCTTGGCGGAAGGCGTGATGGCGAGCGTGCCAATGCGACCGGCCACCACCTGCACCGCGTGCGTGGTCACGGCGCGGTCCACGCGCGCGGTGAGCACGGCGCGCCCCACACTCTTTGCTTCCACGAGACCGTCGGCATTCACCGCCACCACGGCCGGATTGCTGCTGCTCCACTGCACGCGATCGTTCCGCACATCACCCGCCGCGCTCTTCACCGTGGGCACGAGCACGATGCGTTGTCCGCCCACGAGCCGTGTGGGGGCGGCGTCGAGCATGATGGTCGCCGCAGGACCCGGCACCATGCGCACCTCCACGCGGCGCGTGATGGTCGGCTGCCCTGCCATCTGGGCGACGATCGTCACCGGCATCGTCCCGGTGGAGCCCGAGCGCACGAGGCCGTCGGGGTCCACCCCGCCTTCGAAGCGTCCACCAGCGGCGATGAAGCGGATCACGGCGCCCGGCACCGGCTGTCCGTTGGCATCGAGCACGCGCGCGCGCAGGCGCAGCGTGTCTTCGGCAACCACCACGGGCTCGGCGGGGGAGACTTCGAGGGTGGCCGCCTTGGGCGGCTGAGCCTGCAGAGAGAGAGACGCGACGAGAAGGGGGAGCAGCATGAGCGTCGGTCAGCGGTGAGAGGTGAGATGTGAGATGAACGGCGCAACTGCGGGAGCTGGGAACGACGGGAGCGGACACGACGGGAGCGTGCACAACGGGAGCCGCAACAGCGATGGTTCGCCCTACGGCTCCCGTTGTCAGAGCTCCCGATTCACCGGCTCCCGCCGTTCCTCGCTTCCGCCGTCAGCGGTCAGGCACCTTCGAGTCCGTGCGCCGCCTGCTCCAGTTCGTCCACGATCGGCGCGTTGAAGCCGATTTCGCGCAGGCGATCTGCGACCCGGCGGTACCACTTCACCGTCCCGTCGCGTCCGGCGCTGAAACGCCCCCACACCGTTTCGGGGAAGGCGGTCCGGCGAAGGTCGGAGAGAATGCTGTTGGCGTTGTGCACCTTGTCGGCCGCGCATACCCAGAGCGCGTCTTCGGTGGCGAGCGAGAGCCGCTGGAGATAGTCCTCCTTGCGATCCTCCCACGACAGCTCGATGCCGTCGTCGTCCACCTTGCGCTGCGTAACGGCCAGCACGGTGGCGAGCACCGTGCTGCCGAACTTGCGGCCGATGCGCTCCTCGAGCATGTCGCGGGTCATCCCCTCGCGCACGCAGTCTTCCACCAGATCGTGGAGAATCCCGGCCACGATGGTGTCCTCACTGCAGCCGTAGCGGGTGAGAATGACCGCCACGTTGGCCGGGTGCGTGAGGTACGGCAACCGCGTGCCCTTGCGCACCTGCTGATCGTGATGCTTCGCGGCGAAGGCGAACGCGTGATTGATCCGATCGGAGTAGCCGGTCATGGGTCCGGTCATTGGCAGCAGGGCGGCGGCAGGTGACGGCGGAGCCGACGGGAACAGTGTGCGTCAGGCGGGGACGGGAACATACGTCGTCCGGGCGAACCAAGCCACCAACCGCTCGAGACCGGCCACGTCGGCGTCGCCGAACGCATCGGGGACCGGCGAGTCGATATCCAGCACCGCCATCAGGGCCCCCGCCGCGTCGAACACCGGCACGACGATCTCACTCTTCGAGCGGGCGTCACAGGCGATGTGCCCGGGAAACGCGTGCACATCCGGTACCACGACCGTGCGCTTCTCCGCCGCCGCCGTACCACACACGCCCCGCCCGAAGGCGATGTCCTGGCAACCGAGCGACCCCTGGTACGGTCCCACCCGCAGCAGGGTATCGGGGGTGACCACACGGTAAAAGCCCGTCCACAGGTGCCCGAAGGCGTGATGCAGCAGGGCGCTCAGCGTGGCCATACCGGCGATCGCGTCGGTGCTGTCGTCGAGGAGCAGGCGCTGCATGTCGAGAAGCTGCGCGTAGGCATCGGCGCGCGGCACGTCGCGCAGGTCAGGAATGACGGGTTCCATGAAGTCGACAGGAATGAGGGGATCAGCGCAGCGGACCGATGGCCAGAATGAGCCGCAGGTCCAGCAGCGCGAGCGCCAGCCCCTGCAGCATCACCCCGAGACCGGCACCCACGGCGCCCATTCTACGCTCCCAGCGCCAGCCGGTGATCATGAGCGTGATCCCGACGGCGGCATACCCCACGTCGAGCCCGGTGTTCAGCCACAGGATATTGAGCAGCTTCTGCGTGCCGGCGAAGTCGCGCATGGTCAGGCCACGCCAGGCCCAGAGCGCAATGAGGCCGTTCACGGCCCCCCACGCAGCGGTCTGAATGGCAAAATGCCGCAGCAGCGGTGCGCTGACCTGCCGAACGGTCAGCCACGCGAGAAGTGCCGTGCCTCCCAGCACGCTCACGATCGCCCAGACGCCCAGACGCAGGAGATGGCCCTGCTCGAGCGACATCAGTGTATCTGCCCACATGGACCGGAGACTAGCCGGATGCGCGCTAGCCGGCCAGCGGCACGTCGCTGGACCAGAGCACCACGGCGCGGATGCGGCGGCCGGTGTCATCGGCCTCACGTACGGCGCTGGCGAGCCACGCGAGTGGCGTCACGCCAAGACGCGCGCAGAGCACCAGATCGCTGTCAGGGGGGAGCACGGGCGCCCGCGAGCTGTCGGTCACGAACACCACGAAGTCGAAGAGCCGAAGGCGCGCCTCGAGGGCGCGGCGCTCGTCACCGTCCGGCGCCGCGGCGCCGCGGTGGCGGTACGAACGCGCCCGACGCGGAAGCACGAGCGCGACGGCGGCATCGCGTCCCAACGGCAGTTCGCGTGACAGGTCCCAATCGGGGTCTTCGTCCTGTGCCGTGCGGTCCCCACGGCGTGCCAGCACCGAGACCGGGAGCAGCGGGATGATCGCGCCCGCACGCTGGGCCGCGTCGACCAGCGCCGTGGCCCGCGACTCACGGGCCGCGACCGCCGAAAGATTGAGCCCCACGGCACCAGCCAGCACGGGACGATCGGCCAGCACCTGCACGTGTCGTGTCATGTCGCCGACATGCGACAGGGTGAGATGCAGCAGTGGCCAGGCGTCGGCGGCGGGCGACAACGCCGGCACCAGGGACTCTCCGCGACGGGCGCGACGCGCGCCAGCGTCGCGATCGTGCACGATGACGCGGGAATGGGTGAGGGTTTCGAGCTCCTGCGCGTCTCCCACCGTGGGGCGCCGGAGCTCGCGCCACAACGCCACCGAGAATCCGGCCACCACGCCCAGCACCAGCGACGCCAGCAGCATCGCCACCGGCGGAATGGACAGCTGCATCCGCGAGCGCAGTGCCTCCTTGCGTGTACCGAGGGCCTCGTTGAAGGCGCGTGCCACGGCCAGCGTGCTGTCGATCGCCGCGAGCTGCCGCGCCGCGTCACGCTGCGCGGCATCGAGCAGCGAATCGGCGGGCACGGTGGCGGCCAACGCGACCCGTGGCGGCACCGTCGTCGGTACGCCAGACGGCAACTCCTGCGCGACGACCCGCACGAGTTGCTCACCGAGCCGGCTGAGTCGGGCGGTCATGGCGGCGTAGCGCGCGTCGGGGCCACTCAGCGCCGCATAGGCCTCGCGTTCGCGGTCGAGCTGCTCGATCGAATCACGCAGCGCGCTCAACGCACGGCGTTGCCGAAGCCCCGGCCGTAGCAGCGCCGCGTCGGCAAGCGCGCGGAAGCTTTCCGCGAGCGGCGTCTGCCGGGCGCGCGCGAGTTGCTGCCCGACGGCCGCCAGCAGCGTGTCGTCGGGTGACGATACGGTGGCGAGGGAGTCCGCGGGGATGAGTCCCATCGAATCGCGCCCCACGGCACCCGCCATGAGCGCCGCGGTTTGCTGCATCGTTCGGAGAGCGGTGTGCCGGGCCGTGATGGCGGCCACTGAATCGGCAGCGGCACGTCGCGCCATCTGCAGCGCCAGCGTATCACGCGGGGCGGGCATGAGCGACAGCGCGGCACTCAGCGCGCGGTCCACCTGTCGCGGGACCAGCACGAAGGTCAGCAGCGCCGCGATCATGACGATCACGCCGGAGCCGGCAATCAGGAGTCCGTGCCGCGCGGCATTACGGGTGCGGGCGGCAAGCCAACGGGCGCGCGGGGAAACCATGCCCCGTAAACGAACACGGGGGCCGGCGCATTGCGCCAGCCCC
>CAZNZG010000112.1:0-10607 GCA_964577455.1 uncultured Gemmatimonas sp.
GGCCTTGAAGCGGTCGGTCTTGGTGGCGATCCACGTGGTCATGAAACCGCCGTACGAACCGCCAGTGGCCCCCATGCGGGTGCTGTCCACATCAGGACGCGCCGCCACGATGTCCACGGCCTTCATGATATCCTCGTAGTCTTCCATGCCCCAGCGACCGCGGGTGCTGTACGTGAAGTCGGCGCCGTAGCCACTCGAACCGCGGGGGTTCGTGAAGAGCACGAACATTCCCTGCGCGGCGAGGTTCTGGAACTCGTCGAACCATCCTTCGCCGTACGCCGAGTGCGGGCCGCCATGGATGTAGATCACCATGGGATACTTCTTCCCCGCCTCGTAATTGTATGGCTTCATGAGCCACCCTTCGATTTCGAGGTTGCCCACGCTTCTGTACGTGAAGCGCTCGGCGTCGCTCCAGACCACGTCGGCGTTCACGGCATCGTTGAAGGCCGTCAGCTTGCGCTCACCAGTCCCATCGGCGTTGGCCACGAACAGCTCTGTGGGCTTCGTCATGCTGGTGGCCACGAACGCCATGAGCTTGCCGCTCGCGTCGTAGCTCGTGCCACGAATCTGCCGGCGCCCGCCAACCAGTTCCTTCGGAGCGCTCTTGCCGGTGAGGTCTGCCTTGAGCACCGCCGAGCGTCCGCCGATGTCGGCGGTGAACTGGATGCCGGTCTTGAGCCAGTCGATCGCGTTCGGCTCGAACTGCCAATCACCGAGCAGATTGCGTGGCTGCCCACCAGCCACGTCCACTACATAGATGCGTGCGCTCTTCGTACGGGCGGGACGGCCCACGAACGCCAACTGCTTGCCATCAGGCGACCAGGTGATGTCCGACTCCGCCCCCATCCACTCCGCCACCTTTCGCGGCGTCCCGCCGTTGGCGTCGATCACGTAGATGTCGGCGTCGTTCCGCTCCGCCTCGTCACGTACCTTGTCGTACGGCAGCTTGGCCAGCGAGTCGCGCTCCATCTCCACCACGCTATCGGCGCGCAGCTTCGCCTCGGCGATGAACGCGACCCACTTGCCATCGGGGCTCACCACAGGCGAACGGTGCGAGTAAGTCGTGCTGGTGAGTTGCTTCTTGGCCGTATCGCCGACCGCCTGCCGGAACAGCTGCTGCGGACGCCACGACCGCGCGGTACGCCGCCCCGGCACGAATCCGGTGGCGTTGTTCTTGTAGTTCATGTCCACCACATGCCGTCCATCGAAGCGGGCCGGCATGGCGGGACGCGTGATGGCGTCGAACGGCGGCCGTGCCATGGGCTGCTGCTGCGCGAACGGATCGCCGGCCGGTACCTGCGGCGCCGGCGTGGCGGCATCGGCAAACACCGCAAACGACCCATCGGCCGGCATCGAGCCACTCGGATACGTCTCCATCTGCACGGCTTCGCCGCTCGGCTGGTCGAGGCGGATAGCCCAGGTGTTGCCCTTGCCGCCAGCGCGCTGCGAGCTGAAGAACAGGAATTTGCCGTCAGGGGACCAGCGCGGATTGCTGCTTTCGGTGCTGGGTGACGTCCAGCGCTGCGGTTCACCGCCCGCCGTGTTTACGACCCACACCTCACTGTGCCGGCGGTTCTCACCTTCGACCGCCTTCGTGACCGTCATGGCCACCCGCTTGCCGTCCGGCGATACGGCGGGCGAGCTCACGTTCACCACGCGGTACCAGTCGCCGAGCATCATGGCGCGCGGGCCCTTGGGGAGCGCGGCCGACGCATTGGCTGCCGTACTCCCCGCGGCGTTCGAGCGTGCAGGCGCCTGCGGAGCACCCTGTGCGTAGACGCCGAGCGGGGAGACGAGAACACACGGAGCGAGCAGCGCGAAGCACGCCGCGCGCCGCGGTGCACGAGAAGTGAGGGAGTGCATGATGGGCGGCAGGAAACAGGTGGGAACGACGAGTGACGGGTTGATCACACAGCAGTACACGAGTGTTCACGCGGAGCGCCGGCTGTTTGCTGGCGCCGGGGACGAGTGGCCGGCAACTTCCTGCCAACGGGTCGATACGTCGACACGATTGCCGATCCAATTGTCCAGCCTTTCACTCCACGGAGTTGTGCCCCCATGACTGCATTCGAGAACGCTACCCAATTCTTTCACGCTTGCGAAGGGCTCGCCGGCTGGGACGCGTGCGCCGGGCTGACGGCACCCGGCGCCACCTTCGAGGGGCAGTGCGAACCGCTCGAAGGGATCACGACGACCGAGGGCTACGTGCGCTGGTGGACGATGCTGGGGCATGGCCCGTTCGTAGGATGCCGCTATACCCTCAAGGCCTCCGCATGGGATGAGGCCAACCGTACGGCGCTCTTCTTCGCGGTCGTCCACGTGACCCATCGGGGAGACGGTGGCCCCATTCCACCCACGGGCCGATCGGTCGACGCCGACTATGTCTATGCGATCACCATGTACGATGAAAACAAGGTGAAGCACATGGTGAAGATCTGGAATGCGCCGTGGTCCCTGCGCGGGATCGGCTGGATGTAATGCTCCGACGGCCCCGTCGCCTTGCGCCGGGGCCGTCGGTTTGCCAGCGCTCAGAAGAAGCCGAGCGGTTCTTCCGTTCCGCTGAAGATGACGTTCTTCACCTGCTGGTAGGCGTCGAGCGCCGATTTGTGGCATTCGCGACCGAAGCCCGACTTCTTGTAGCCACCGAACGCCGCGTGCGTTGGCATCGCATGGTAACAGTTGATCCACACCCGCCCCACCTGAAGGCCGCGCGACATGCGCATGGCGCGATTCAGTTCACGGGTCCATACGCCGGCCGTAAGGCCGTAGGGTGAATCGTTCGCAATCGCGAGTGCTTCGTCGTCGTTCGAGAACGTCGTGACGGAGAGCACCGGTCCGAACACCTCCTCCTGAAAGACGCGCATGGAGTTGCGCCCCTTGAGCAGGGTGGGCTGGATGTACCAGCCACCGGCGAGGTCGTCGGGGATTTCCGTTGCCGGCCCACCGCCGAGAATCACTTCGGCGCCTTCCGCCTTGGCGATCTCGAGATAGTTGAGGATGCGGTCGTACTGCTCTTTCGAGGCCTGAGCGCCGACCATGGTCATCATGGAAAACGGATCGCCCTGCGTCATGGCCTTGGCCCGTTCGAGCAGCCGCGCCATGAACACCTCATAAATGCGCTCGTGTACAAGCAGGCGTGACGGACAGGTGCAGGTCTCACCCTGATTGAAGAAGGTATTGAGCACACCTTCGATACACTTGCTGATGTATCCCTCGTCCTGCTGCATCACATCATCGAAGACGATGTTGGGAGCCTTCCCGCCCAGCTCCACCGTGGACGGAATGATGTTGCGGGCGGCACTGGCCAGAATCTCGCTGCCGGTCTCGGTACTTCCCGTGAAGGCAATCTTGGCGATGCGCGGACTGCTCGCCAGCAGATGCCCGATCTCGGGACCGTAGCCGTTGAGAATGTTCACCACCCCCGGCGGGAGCAGATCGCCGATCAGCTCCATCAGTACGAGAATGGACACGGGCGTCTGTTCGGCGGGCTTGAGGATCACGCAGTTTCCGGCCGCGAGCGCGGGCGCAAGCTTCCACGACGCCATCAGCAACGGGAAGTTCCACGGAATGATCTGCCCAACCACGCCGAGCGGCTCGAGGAAATGGTAGCTCATCGTGCCCGCGTCGATCGTGGCGGTGCTGCCTTCCTGTGCGCGGACCGCCGACGCGAAATAGCGGAAGTGATCCACGACCATGGGCATGTCCACGAACGTGCCCTCGCGAATGGGCTTGCCGTTGTCCCATGTCTCGACCCATGCCAACAAGGGGATATTGGCCTCGATGCGATCCGCGACGCGCATGAGCAGCTGCGCACGTTCGGCGATGGCCATGCTCCCCCACCCTGGTGCTGCCGCGTGCGCGGCATCGAGCGCCCGTTCGAGATCGCCGGCCGATGAGCGCGCCACGTCACAATACACCTGTCCATTGACCGGTGAGGCATTCGCGAAGTACCGGCCATCGGCCGGTGCCACCCATTGCCCGCCGACGTAGTTCTCGTAGCGGGGCTTGAACGAATACGGTGCGCCTTCGGCACCAGGACGGGGAAGAATCACGGATCAATCTCGCTTTGTGAAGTTTACTTGGGCTTCTTGCTGCTGGCCTTCTTGGGCTGAGCGACGGGTGCCGAGGGTGTATTCTCGTTCCACGCGTCGTACAACACCTTCCACTTGCCGCGCACCTTCTTCCACACCACCAGATACTTGGCGGTCATTTTGGGGCCCTTGGGCGGCTGACGCAGCTCGACCTTGCCGAAATCCGACGCCAGATCGCCACTCACGACGATCTGCTGCGACGTGAACCGGATCCACAGTGGCTCAGCCAGCATCTGCTTCCAGGCCTTGCGGATGCCTCGCGTGCCGTGCACCGCCTTGCTTCCCGGCCATACGAGTGAGCCATCCACGGCGTACATGTCGACGACCGCCTCCAGATCGCCGCGCGATGCCGCTTCGCCCCACTCGGCATTCAATCGATCGAGCGCCTTCGCGTCCGATTCCTTCCGCTTCTTTGCCGGCATGTTACACCCTCCCTGGTGTACTCGGTCTGCCCATCCTGCGGGGCCACAGTCGTGGAAACACCCGCAGTCCTAACCCACTGCCAGTGGAGCCCGAAGCAACGGCTCCAAGTCTCCCTCGCCGCGAAGCGCTGCGAGCAGCATATCGGCAGTAATCCAATCAGTCGTATCGAACCCTTCCGTGAACCACGCGTGGACGGGTCCAAGCACGCGCCGGGCCGATTCCAGCGCGCCGGCCTGTGCATGCAACCGGGCAACCGACGTGGCGAGCCGAAGTTCCCAGCCGCGCGCATGCTGGCCGCGTGCCACACCCAAGCCCGTCAGCATCGTGGCCATCGCATCGGCCGATCGCCCCATCGCGGCCAGCACCTCACCCTTGAGGCGCATGGTCTCGGGGAGCTGCACCCGATCCTCGCGACAGTCGTCGCGCTCCAGGCTGTGGTCGATGAGGGCGAGTCCCTCCGCGTACTGTCCCTGCTCCGCCATGGCGTAACCGACCCTCGCCATGAGATGCGCAATCCATACGCGGTGACCGGTACCGGCAAGTCGTTCGATCGAGGCACGCAGCAGTACCGTGCCCTCTTCCGTGCGGCGCTGCAGCAGCCACGCCTTGCCTCGACTGATTTCCGCCATCATCTCCGACATCAGGGGCACCCCGAAGTCACGGCCGATGCGCATCGCTTCTTCCGCACAAGCGAGCAGAGCGGTCGCGTCGCCGCAATAGTCGTACGACTGCGCACCGAGCGTGAGCGCAAACGCCATATCGAACGGATGATGCCGCTCACGCGCATGCGCAGCCGTGGCCCGGCTCACCGCCCGTGCCTGATCCGGGTACCCAAGCATCCAGAGATACTGTGCACGGTAGATGCCGTCACCGGTCAGCGGATCGCTGTTGGTACGCGTTGCGATACTCCCGTGGATCTTGGGATCATACAGCGCAAGCACCTGATCGCCGTGATGCTTGGCGTCGGCATGACGTCCCAGCCAGTAGTACGAGGTCATGGCCGCGCGATGGCCGCAGATGACCAGCTGCTCGTCTCGCGTACGTTGCCCTTCGGTGAGCATCCGCTCCGCCCACTCCAACGAACCGGCAAGACGGGCGCGGCTCATCACATGCACCCACAGACTATGCAGGAGCGGCAAACTGGACTCCTGATCGTCCAGTTGCTGATTGAGGGTCCACGCCGGCTCCAGGATTTCCGCCACCTGTGGCGCCGCCCATCCGCGCATCGCCATTTCTGCGGGCCCCAGCCGCGTACGCAACGCGAGCTCGACTCGCGGCCGTTCCGCGTCATCCGCCAGTGCGGCGACGGTGGCCAGCCCCGTGCGCCAATGGGCAATCGCTTCCGGATAGGCTACGCGCTGGATGGCGAGGTCTCCGGCCTTGCGCCAGAGCGGCAGCGCTTCCGCATCCATGCCGGCGGCGGAGAAATGGCGTGCCAGCAGGTCGGGCTCCTGATCGCGAATGCCGGCAACGCGCATCTCGAGCGCCGCGGCGATCGCCCGATGCAAGGCCTGCCGTCGGCTCTTGAGCATGGAGTCGTACGCCACATCCTGCAGCAGCGCGTGCTTGAAGGTGTAACGGGCCTCGGCGCCGGTTCCGTACTGGAAGGCGAGGCCGGACGCCGTCATGCGCTGCAAGGCGTCATCGAGCGAGGCGGCATCGAGCGGAGAGACCGCAGACAGCAGTTCGTAGCTGAACTCACGTCCGATCGCAGAACCGATCTGCGCCACCTCCTTCACCACGCGCACACGGTCGAGACGCGCCATGAGCGAGTCGCGAAGTGTCGCGGGCAGTGTCACCCCCTGCGACGCGCCGGGCAGGGCGTAGCGATCGCCGATGTCCCGCAGCTCGCCCGATTCGAGTACCGCCTGCGTGAGCTCCTCGACGAAGAGCGGTACGCCATCGGTCTTGCGCACGATCTGCTCGACGATGGCCGGTGGCAGCTGCTTGCCGGCGGTCAGCTGGGCGACCATCGCGCGGCTTTCTGCCGCATCGAGCCGCAACAGTTCGAGCGTGCACACGTGAGCAGGCCCCAGCCACGGCGACGCGAACTCGGGACGCGCGGTGAGGAGCCACAGCATCGGCGCTTCGTGTGCGCGTGCCACCACCGCACCGAGCACGTCGATCGTGGAAGGATCCGCCCAGTGTGTGTCCTCGAGGAAGAACACGGTCTGCTGGCGTCGCGCCATGCCGACGAGCAGATCCACGAGCACACGGATGCTTTCCTCGCGCATGCGTCGCGCCGAGAGGGCCGGCGCGTCGAAGCGCTCACGCCATGGCAGCGAAAGCAGGGCGGCAAGGTGCACGACATCCTCCGACGGACGCTCCATGGTTTCCACCACGAATGCCTGCACCCGATCCAGGCGCTGCTCCGCAGACTCCCCGCGCTCGAACTGGAGCAGACGGGCCAACATGTCGGTGAACGGATGAAATGCCGCATTCACCTGAAATGGTGAACACTGCATGCGCAGGGTGCGGGCCCCTTCGGCCTCGAGCGACTCGCACATGCCGCTCACGGTGCGGCTCTTGCCGATACCCGGTTCGCCGCTCAGGAGCACCAGCTGCCCATGCCCGTCGAGTGCTGCCGACCACCGGTCACGCAACAGCTCCAGTTCGCGCGTACGGCCGATCATGGTGGCGCTGCTGCCACGGCGTGTGGCCTCGAAGCGGCTCACCTCTCGCCGCTCGCCATCAACACGCCACGCCTGCGTGGCGCCGGCAATCCCCTTGAGCTCGTGACGACCGAGATCAGCATACTGGAAGCTTCCGCCGGCCAGCCGATGCACCCGATCGCTGATCACGATCTCCCCCGGACGGGCAAGGGCCTGCAGGCGTGCCGCCAGATTCATGGTTTCGCCGACCGCGCTCTTCTCTGCCGCCGACACGACGACCACCCCCGTCGCGATCCCCACGCGCACCTGCACCCGGCCGATTTCGGGGACCTCGGTCACCGCCAATCGTTCGAGAATCTCGAGCGATGCCCGCACTGCACGCTCGGCCTCCCCTTCGTGCGCGAGGGGAAAGCCGAAGAACGCCACGATGCCGTCGCCGAGGCGCTGAAAGACATACCCTTCGTAGCGCGAGATACACACCGCGCAGGCGTCCTCATACCGGCGCACCACTTCGCGGAGTACTTCGGGGTCCACACGTGAAGCCAGCTCCGTGAAGCTCACCATGTCGCAGAACAGCACGGTGAGCTGCCGGCGTTCGCCGTCGGACTGGATCGGCGTCACCTCGCCGGGCTGTGCCGCGCCGACCGCCTGAGACGTGGAGGACGAAACAGCCGTCGATGGCGCGTGAGCCGCGGTGCCACCACCCGCGGCACTCAGCGCATGACGCAGACGCTTGCGGGCCCCAAACGAGAGGCCAAGCTCCTGCAGGTCCGCGTCGGTGAGGATGCGAAGCGTGGCAAGATCTACCTCGTTCTGCTCGAAGAGGTCGGCGTGTTGCGCCAGATCGTGCTCGCGCAGCCACGCCCGGAGTGATTCGTCGGTCATGCGGTCATGCCGTTGGACATTGTAGCCATTGGAAACGGGGCGGCAGCTTCGGCAGGCGCCGGCTGCAACACCCCATTTTGCACCATCCACCGCACGATCGCACGGCCCTCTTGCATGCCGATCTGCCACTGCTGCACGATCGCATTGGCCGACATGCCGTGCTGAACCCGGGCGAGGAGATCGGCCACCGGGTGATCACGCACGAACGCCACCGGGGCATCGAACTCCGGGTGGACAATGGCGTGGGCCAGATACACGTCCGCTTCACCGAGACACGGGACCGGCGCGACCACTGCTCGAGGCGAGACGGCGAGTGGCGAATCAGGATGGGGCATCGGCCACGGCTCGCGGCTGTCCCCGTCATTCCCCTCGTGTCCAGCGGCGCGATCGCGCCAGAATGGGGCATCCGGCCACACATCGCGGACGGCCGCATAGTGCGCCGCCGTGGCCGTCGCATGCCTCGCCGCCGCCCGCTCGAGCTGCTCGTCATGAAAACGTTTTGCCAGCGCCCGCGCGGCCCCGCCCCGCAGCATGGCGTGGAGCACGATTGCCGATGCGAGCGCATGCTGGATCGCCTTCTGCACCCCGGATGATGAGAGCGGATCGAGGGCAAGCGCCGCGTCACCAACCCGGATGACTGGTGCCGCGACGGCCTCCGGGCGCAAGACACGCGCGCACAGTGGCGTGGCGTCCACGACGTGGACGCGCGAGGCGCGGACCGCCGTCACTGCGGGTGCAACGAGAAGGGACTGCGCGAGCACTTCGCGGTAGAGAGCCTCCGGCGACGTAGCCGTACGGAGCCGTTCGCGGTCCACAAAGGCCAGTGCATTGTAGCCGCGCCCCGGGATCGGCACGCCCCAGCACCAGGCATCCCGAAGGCTTTCGATGGCGGGCGATGGTTCGTGCCCCCCCGTCCAGTATGCGTAGAGTGCGAATGTCCGTCGGCCATGGGGCGTGATTCCCCGTGCACGAGCACCGGCGCCGGTTCGTCCGGTGGCCAACGCGACGGCATCGGCGCGCACCGTCATGGCCTGCGGTGTGCCGCACGGCCCCCCCGCGTGTGCCTCGATTTGCAGCCGCACCCCGCCGGTGGCATCGCTGTGCCACGCCGTGATCTGCGCCGGTTGCAGTACCTGCACGCCGTGCGCGCGTGCATGTGCCAGCAGTGCCGCATCGAACAGCGCCCGGTCCACGATGCGCCCCTCGGCGCGTGCATCCAGACGCGACTCCGCAGACGAGCCCCACAGTCGGCGCACCATCTCCACCGTTCGGGCACCCGTCCCCTCGAGCACCCACTGCGCCTCGATGGCTGCGAGCGCCGGTACGACGCCGGGGCTCAGCGACTCACCCACCCGACCACGCGGGAACGGCGCGCGCTCCACCAGCAGCACTGTGCGGCCGAGCCGCGCCAGCCGAGTCGCGAGGACACAGCCCGCCGGACCAGCTCCCACCACACACACATCGACCGCCGACAGACGACTCAAGAGACCGCAACCGGTGTGATCGCGGCCGGCGATTCGAACCCGCCACCGAAAAGCGGTGTAAGCCGCAGGTACGCGCCGAGGCAGTAGTGCAGCCAACCGCGCACGTAGTCGCAGGCGGGGCGGCCGCGTGCAATCACCTCGTGATGACAGCCGCCGCCGCAGAGATAACGGGCCCAGCATTCCCTGCACGGCGACTGGCGATGCACATGACGCTCGGCGAGCCACTGATTGCGGCGGGCATGGTCGATGCCGCCGCCAAGCGAACCCATCGCTCCGGCGTCGTCGCCGACGAATCGGTGGCACACCGACAGCTCACCATCGGCGGACACACCGAGGTACCCCGCCCCTGCGCCACACGGGTACGGGCGGTGCGTACCGCGATGGATCTCGCGCATGGCGTTCACGACATTGGCGAACGGATAGCGCTCGCCGCGCTGCATGCGGCGCTCGTACTCGTGACCGCAGTCGATCATCTCGCCGAGCATCACTTCGAGATCCGCCGCCTGCAGCTCGCCCTGTCCGTTGGGGGATGACAGCATCGGAGCAAACCCCACACTGTGAAACCCGAGCCCCACGAACTGGTCGAGCGTACGGCGCAGTCCGAGATTGGCCGGCGTCACCGTGACTCGCGCGGTGACCTGCATGCGCCGCTGCATCGTGAGCAGTGGCGCGATATTGCGCATGATGCGGTCGAAGCTGCCGCGCCCATTCCGCGTGGGACGCTGTGCATCGTGCACGTCGCGCGGACCGTCGAGACTGACCGTGACGGCAAACCCGTGTTCCTCGAAAAACTCACCGTCCGCGGGCGTGACGAGTGTCCCGTTGGTGGTGACCGAAAAGGTCACCCGCACGGCACGGGCAGCCGCACGCCGGACGGCGTGCAGCGTGGCGGCTTGCAGCACGGCTCGGTTAACGAGTGGCTCCCCGCCCATGAATGCGAGGTTGAGGCGAGCGCCCGGCTGTGCCTGATCGATGAGCAGCTCCACGGCGCGCAGCGCCTGCGCCTCGCTCATCTGCGTGGCCGGCCCGCCGAACTCCCCCTGCTGCGCGTAGCAGTACGTGCACCCCAGATTGCACTTCGGCGCGACCGCGAGCGAGAGCGCATGCAGCGG
>CAZNZG010000113.1:0-5813 GCA_964577455.1 uncultured Gemmatimonas sp.
CAGGTGGCCCGCCCCGCTTTTCTTTGGTGAGAGCCGGGAGGTGAGAATGAGAGGTGAATGGATGAGAGTGAGCGGTCAGCCGGGATAGCGGTGAGAGGTCATCAACGCAGAGGGTGAGAGGTGAACCAGCGCGTTGATTCGGGGATGTCTGCGACGGTTTGGTGACACGGAATTCCGGCGCGTTCGCTATCGTCGCGCATGGCACACAACCCACTCTCACTCAGTGTTGTGCAGCGAGCGTTTGCGCTCTCTGTCGACGTGCATCGCCTGGCGGATGTGCACCAGGACGCGATGGCGCGGCTTTCACCGGGAATGCGCAATCAGTTATTGCGCGCGGTGAACTCGATCGCTCTCAATCTCGCGGAAGGGGCAGGGCACGACTCACCCGCCAGGACCGCGAGCTTCTGCACGATCGCGGTGGGTTCCTGCAACGAGGTAGAGCTTCAGCTGCGCCTTGCTCGCGCGCTGAACATTCTCTCGGCCGACTACGACCCGCTGATCGAGGAGGTCATCGAGGTCCGCCGCATGACTTTCGGCTTCCGGAAGCACATCCTGAGCAAGCCACCGCGGCAGGCGTAGGTTCATCTCTCGCCTCTGCGCTGATGACCTCTCACCGCTATCCCGGCTGACCGCTCACTCTCACCCATTCATTTCTCATTCTCACCGCTCGGATCTCACCGTCTCGCCGTCTCCGCGGTGCGCCGGCGTGCCGCGAGTGTTGCCGCCGTGTCCAGCCACGCACGCATCTGCTTCTGCGCCGTTTCCACGCCCGGCGTTGCGCCGCCCGTCACCACCGACTCCGTCGCGCGTGTGAATCGTCCCGTGCGCACGTCGGTGAGCATCGTGACCATCGCGACTGAGTCGCCACGCGTCATCATCCAGCCGCTCACGACGAAGTCGGCGCGCAGCGCCCACCCCACACTCATCTTGTCGGGCAGCGATCGTGTGGCCTTTTCGGTCACTTCCGTCGACACCACATCGAAGCGGTCTGCGGGGATGGATTCGCGCAGCTGCGTGGCGGCGTCGCGCGCCACGCCGTTGAGGTCACGACGGCCGGTGGCATTGGTGAAGTTCGCGACCACCACGCGCAGACGGGCATCGCCGGGAGGGGCCAGCAACGGCGTCACGCTGACGGGCGCGCGCGGGGCGGTGCGTGCATCGAAACCGTCCCGGCGAATCTCCACGCGGGGATCCGTACGGGGATCGGATGGTGGGACCATGCGCACGAAACGTGGCGTGTTGGCGAGCGTGGAGTCCATGTGCTTGATCGCGCGTGACATCGAGTCGGCGAAGATGCGGCTCACTTCCTCCAGCAGCAGCGCACGATCGAACTCGGCGGAGGCATCGCCTCCCAGGCGCACGACGATGCGGGCCCCCTCCTCGCGGTTGCCGGTGGCCCCCGACAGGCTGCCGCTCGCCGTGACCGGGCGGGCGGCTGTCGCCGGTGCCTGGGGCATTGCCTGCCGTTTCCGCACTGCGTCGGCGATCGCCAGCGATTCGGCGCGCGTGATCACGAGCGGGACCACCGTCCCGCGCGCTCCGTCACCCACGTCGCGGAACACCGGTGCCGTGTCGCGCATAGCACGGGCTTCGAGCGAGTCCATCGGCAATCCGGCCACGGGGCCGGACGACGGCGACATCGGGCGCGACACGTCGCCGCCGGGGCCCGCATCGCGCGCATCGAGTGCCGCCAGCGCGCCACCACCGTCCCTTGAGGACCACATCCCCCACCCCAGCGCGGCAACCACCAACAGCGTCCCCGCCAGCACGGCCGGCCCGGGGCGGCGACGGCGTACCGCGGCGGTCGCGCCACTGGACATGGGCGGCAGTGCCTCGAGCTCCGCGAGCAGCGCCGTGGCCGTTTGCGGGCGTCTGGCGGCATCCTTCTCGAGACAATGCATGATCAGCTGCGACAGCGGCTCCGGCACGTCGCTCAGCGACCGATGCGGGGGTTCCGGCATCTGCGTGAGCTGCGCGGCCAGCGTGGCCTGCGGCGACACGCCGGAGAAGGGGCTCTTGCCGGTGAGCAGCTCGTAGGCGAGCAGGCCGACGGCGTAGAGATCCACGCGGTGATCCGCGGCAGGGTCGGCGGCCAGCTGCTCGGGTGCCATGTACGCCGGTGTCCCGATCGCCATGCCGGTCGTGGTGCCGCCATGCACCGGGCTGGCTGCGCTCAGCGCCTTGGCTACGCCGAAGTCGGTGACCAGCGCGTGCATCCCGGAGGTGAGGATGTTGTCGGGCTTGATGTCCCGGTGCACCACGCCACGGGCATGGGCGTATGCGAGCGCGTCGACCACATCGTGGAGAATGCGGACCACATCGCGTGGCGAGAGGCGCTGCTGTCGTGTGAGCGCCCCACGCAGTGACTCCCCCTCGATGTACGGCATCGAGAACCAGAGCAGCCCGTGATCATCACCGGTCGCGAGCAACGGTACGATGTGCGGATGCTGCAACTGCGCCGCCAACTGAATCTCACGGCGGAACCGTTCCACGTTCACACCGGCCGCCAGATCCGGGGGGAGCACCTTCACCACGACCGTGCGCCCCAGCGCCGCCTCGGTGGCGACGAACACCCGGGACATGCCGGCGCCTCCCAGTTCGCGGACGAGCTGGTAGTCCGGGGCAAGCGCGGCCTGCAGGCGGTCCCGGAATTCAGTCACAGGGGGTATTCCTCACTCGATGCGGCATCGTCATGGTCCCTCTAGTGTACGCTCGGCGGCCCGCTTTGTTACGACACCCGTGGAGCGTAGGTGGTGCCTGTCGGGCTGAAGGGGGACGATGCTGCTGGGGCTGCCAGCCCGGTCACTCGGCTCCGACGCGCCCGGTCAGGTGGTCCCGCGAGGCGCGCGTTCCGGCAGATCCACCAGGCGGCGCGTGCCCTTGCGCAGCGGCATCGTGAGCAGCGCGCCGGCAGTGGTGTGCTCGCGGTCGTCAAAGTGCGTGTCGACGCCATACACGATGCGCGACCGGTCGATCGTCATGAACGTGCCGAAGAGGCGGTCCCACACCGAGAACACGTTGCCGTAATTGGAGTCCGTGTGCGGCAGCACGTAGTGATGGTGCACCTTGTGCATGTCGGGGGACACGATGACCCACGACAGGGCGCGGTCGAGCGCGGACGGAAGCGCGATGTTCGCGTGGTTGAACTGGCTGAGGACGACGCTGAGGCTCTGGTACAGGAAGACGAGCCACATCGGGGCGCCGGTCACGGCCACGGCGAGCAGCGTGAAGACGAAGCGGACGACGCTCTCACCGGGATGATGGCGGTTGGCGGTCGTCGTGTCCACGTGGCGGTCCGAGTGGTGGACGAGATGGAGCCGCCACAGAAGCGGGGTCTTGTGTTCGACGAAGTGCGGCAGCCATGCGCCGACGAGATCGAGAACGAGGAGCCCGATGAGCGCCTGCACTTCGAGCGGCAACGTGGCGAGCCACGGGAGCAGCCCCACACCCGCCGCCTCCGCCCACGCCGACGTGCGCAGCAGCAGGACCGCGAGCGCGAAGTTGACGACGATCGTCGTGCCGGTGAAGAAGAAGTTCACCAGTGCGTGGCGTCCCTTGGCGTAGGGCTGCCGGTCGAGCGGGGAGGCAATCTCCCACAGCCAGAAGAACGCGATACCGCCCGCGAGAATCAGCGAGCGGTGGCTGCTGGGGATGGTGGCGAAATAGGTGACGAGCTGGTCCATGCGTCGGAAGATTCCCCCGCGGAGGTGGCGGCGTCTAGGGCGCGGGCCCTGTGACGAGGGTGAAGCCCTAGGGTTGCTCCGGCGCCCGTTCGAGGAACGCGGCAATCCGCTCCCATTGGCGCTCGGCGTCCTCCTCCCCCAGCGCGATCAGCCGCCGCAGGTAGTCCTCCTGAAACATCACGAGCGAGAGGATGTCCGGGCTTTCGGTCTTCTTGGTGCCAAGCCCGCGGGTGAGGAACCGGAACACTTTCGGCAGCCTCGGCTCGTATTCGCCGGCCAGCCGTCCGAGGTCGCGTGAGGGGCGCAGCACCAGCATATCCACGCGGCGCAGCCCGTTCTTCGCTCCGGCGGGCAGGCGCTCGACGATCTGGTTGATCCGCTCGGCACGTATCACATCCTCGTCGATGAGGTCGAGGAACACGGCGTTGTACAGCACACCCAACACCTGGGCCGGCGGCGGGTAGCCGGCCACCTGGGGGCGTGCCGCTTCACCCGCGCTGCGGTCATAGCGCGTGGCGATCGTGATGATCCGCGACGCCCCCAGATGCAGCGCCGGCGAGAGAGGAGCGGTAAGCCGGATGCCGCCGTCGCCGTACCATTCCGCCCCCACGCGCGTCGCCGGGAAGAGCAGGGGGAGGGCCGTGGAGGCCATCACGTGATCGACAGTGAGGCGGGTCTGCTCGCCGCGCCGTTGCGGCCGCTCCCACATGGTGATGTTCCGCCCTTCCACCCACGTCACGCTCTGCGACGTGGTGTAGCTGGTCCCGCACAGCGCCAACGCACGCAGCCGTCCTGTCTCGAGGTTGTGCGTGATCCCGGGGAGTGTCCCGTCGGCGTTGCGTTCGAGGACCCGCTCCAGAAAGGCGCGCAGCGGCGCCGTATCCACCATGCCACGGAACTGCTCCGGGTGCCCCTGGCCACCGGCCACGAGCCGCAGCCCGGAGCGGAGCACGTTCGACGCCAGCGACCCCGCATCCACCCGGAACACCTGCTCCGGCGTGAGCGACAGCCAATGCTGCACCAGCGCCTCCATCGACTCGGCGAAGGTGCCGCGGTGGGATGCGAGGTGGGTGGTGTTGACGGCACCGGCGGAGACGCCCACCAGAATCGGGATCCGCAGGTGCGGATATCGGGCAGCGATCGCCCGCAGAACGCCTACCTGATAGGCACCGCGTGCGCCGCCGCCGCCGAGCACCATGCCCAGGTCGGTCGCGGCGGGAGTGGAGGCGGGGGAGGGGGTGGCTACCATGAACGGCTGGGTTGGGTTGGGGGATGCGGTAAGATATCGCCATGCACCCGCCCGGGAGCCCCCGGGGCCACTTGCTCCGGTGCCCTTGCCTGCTTAAGCTCAGGGTTCTGTTCCGTGCCGTCTCAGCTTCTTGAATCAGGTACCTGAGACGATCCACGTAGAAGTCGGAGTACGAACTCCCCGACGGATATACCAACCGCCGGGCTACCAACATCTGATGCCTACGATCAACCAGCTGGTCCGCCGCGCCCGTAAGGACGTGGTGGAGAAGTCCAAGGCACCCGCGCTCAAGAGCAATCCGTTCAAGCGTGGCGTGTGCACCCGCGTCTACACCACGACGCCCAAGAAGCCCAACTCGGCGCTGCGCAAGGTTGCGCGTGTTCGTCTCACGAACCAGCTCGAAGTCACGGCCTACATCCCCGGCGAAGGCCACAACCTGCAGGAGCACTCGATCGTGCTCGTGCGTGGTGGCCGTGTGAAGGACCTTCCGGGTGTTCGTTACCACATCGTTCGCGGCACGCTCGACGCGTCGGGCGTGAACGGACGCAACCAGAGCCGGTCGAAGTACGGCACCAAGCGCCCCAAGAAGGGCGCCGCGCCCGCCGCCGGAGGTAAGAAGAAGTGAGCCGTCGCAAGAGTGCCGTGAAGCGCTCCGTTTTGCCGGATGCGCGTTATGACAGCCAGACTGTCTCGAAGTTCATCAACAACCTGATGATCCAGGGCAAGAAGTCGACTGCCGAAGGGATCTTCTACGGCGCGATGGACATCGTCGAAGCCAAGACCAGCCAGCCGGGTGTGGGCGTGTTCAAGCAGGCCCTCAACAACCTCAAGCCGGTCGTCGAAGTGAAGAGCCGCCGCGTTGGTGGTGCCACCTATCAGGT
>CAZNZG010000113.1:5823-10606 GCA_964577455.1 uncultured Gemmatimonas sp.
TGCCCGTGGAAGTCCGTCAGGACCGCCGCACCGCCCTCGCCATGCGCTGGCTCATCTCGTACTCGCGTGACCGCAACGAGAAGAGCATGCCCGAGAAGCTCGCGGCCGAAGTGCTCGCCGCTGCCCGCGGTGAAGGCAATGCGATCAAGAAGAAGGAAGACACGCATCGCATGGCCGAAGCCAACAAGGCGTTCGCGCACTACCGCTGGTAACTCGTTGCCCTGTGCAACAACAGAAAGGCCCCGGGAATCTCCCGGGGCCTTTCTGTTTGGGTACGTGCCGTTGTGCCCGTGCCGTTGTGTACGTGCCGTTGTGCGCGTGCCGTTACGCGCGCACCGTCGTACCTCGGACTCCCGCCATCACGGCCCCGTAGATCGTCGCGCCCGGCGAGAGTTCGATGATTGGCGCGGTCACGGTCGATGCCTGATTGCTCGCGCCGACGATGGCCGCGTCGATGATCACCGATTCTTCCGAAATCACCGGGCCGCTGACGCGCGCCCTGCTTTCGATGACGATCCGCTCTCGCGCAGCAAGGGCGCCATTCACCACCGCGTTCTGGCGCACAATGAGTTCGCCATGCGCCTTCACCGAGCCCGTGACGCGGGCTCCGTCTTCCACGATCACGTTGCCGCGACAGACCACTGACGCCAGGAGCAACGTGCCGCTCGGAACCCGCAGATCGCCATCCACCCGCCAGTACCCGGTGGTGATTTCCTCACCCTCCTCCGGTTCGAACCGTTCATACGCGCCGGTGTTCGGTGCGGGGGGCTGGTACGCTTCGAGCGCCGTCACCTGGATGACCGGTGCCTGCAGCCGTTCGAAGATGACGTTGGTGCCGAGAATGATGGTGCGCTCCGAGGTCGCCCGGCCGAACAGGCGACAGTCGTTGCCCACTTCGAGTAGACCGTGGGCGTGAATCCAGCGCTGCACGGTCGAGCCTTCACCCAAGCCCACATCGCGCTTCCCGAGTACCGCGCGGAACGAGTTCCGGCGACTCGGGGGCATGGTAAGGCGGGCCAGCACCTCGCCGGCGAACTCCATGCCCTCGGGCAACGGGACGCTGTCCAGCAACACGACGACCGATTGGGTGGGCTTGCGTCCGTCGAGAAGCGGGACCGTGCGTGAGACGCCGATGACCGTGGTGCCGTCGCTCATGTACGGCGGAACCATCGTCCCCAGCAGCCCGTCACGCTGGGCACGCTCCGTGAACGACGTGGCGAAATAGGTCAGCTTTCCGGCGTCGCTTCCCACCGACTGGAGCGGCGCGGCATCCTTCGGCCGCATGAGCTCGGAGACCGCTGGTAGCAGCGGAAGCATCAGCCACAGCAGGAAGGCCACCAGCACCTGAACAAAGTACAGATCGCTGTTTCCGTCCATTTAATTGATCCCCTTGGTTTGCGCGCGCCCCTTTCGATGGCGCTCGGTCTTCTGCCACTCGAGGGGACGTCCGCGCAACCATGATGCTCGTGAGAATGCCGCGCGACCCACGGCGAACGTACTGACGAGGAAGCCGAGGAACATGAACGGCAGCACGCGGATTCGCTCGCGCGTACCGTCGAGGCGACTCGCTGCAGCAATCTGGAAGAACGCCGCGAAGTTACCGACGGTGTTGAACGAGGACACCAGCAGGATGGTCAGCTTGGACCACTGCGGCGGATAGCCCGTGTAGAACAGGATGATCGTGCAGGTCCAGCCGAGTGCCAGAATCAGCGGCACGGAGAAGACACCGAGCAGCAGCACGCCATCGAGCACCTGCGACAACGGGAGCTTTGTCCGGTTCCGCGCCAGTGTCACCAGATAGGTGCGCATCGCCTGGTTGTGTCCCGTCGCCCAGCGCTTGATCTGGCGAATGCGCGACTCCCACGTTTCCGGCACTTCTTCGTAGCACTCGGACCGGTTCTGATAGACGACGTCCCATCCGGCAAGCACGAGGCGAACCGTCAGGTCGGTGTCTTCGGCCAGCGACGCGATGTTCCATCCGCCAACATGCTCCAGCGCAGCCCGGCGCACGCCGCCGACGGTGCCGCCGTACTGTGGCACCAACCGCAGGTTCATTCGCGCCTGCTGATCCACCTGGTAGCCGCCGGACCGCTCGAGATCGAGCAGACGCGTGAGCAGCGAAACGCCCACGTTCAACGGCACGACGCGCCCCATCACGGCGCCGACTTCGGCGTCGAAGAACGGGGCCACCAGCTGCTTGAGAAGGCGTTCGCCCGGGATGTAATCCGCGTCGAACACCAGGAACACGTCTTCCGCGCGCCCCGCCATCGCCTCGGCGAGCGCCGCCGCCTTGCCCGGGATACCATCGTCGCGCAGCAGGGGCACGATGCGCCCCGGAAATGCGGCGGCATACTCCTGCAGAATGCTCCGGGTCTCGTCCGCCGAGCGATCATCGATGGGAACGATGACGAGCCGATCTGCCGGGTAGTCGCAGGTCAGCAGCGCATCGAGCGAGTCACGAATGACCCGTGCCTCGTTGTGGGCCGGCACGAACACCGCCAGACGCGGCCAGTCGGCCTCGATCACGTCGATGAACGGCTGGCGATGGCGACCGAACAGTCGGTTCAGCGTAAAGTAGTAGTGTCGCGCCGTGTAGATCGCGAGCACGATCAGGCTCAGCCAGAGCCCGATGTCGGCAAACTGTACGAGCGATCTCATCGTCGGTCTCCATAGCCGAACCGGCGGAAGAGCAGCGTGCGGAACGCGAGCGCGCGGCTCATGCGGAAGCCCGTGGACGGGATCGCGGCAATGGAGCTCGGCGTGGGCGTGGGGCGCGAACGACCGACCGGATAGCGTGGCGTGCTTGCGGGTGGACGACGGTCGACGGCATCGAGTGGGCCGTCAGAGCGCCAGCTCATGCCCCAGCCATAGAGCGCCACGTATACGAAGAGCACGAGCAGCGTGCCGAAGAGCAGGAAGAGCACCGGCATCGCCAGCAACGACGCCCGATGGATGATCCAAGCATGGACCGTGGCCTGCAGCGGCAGCAGAACCGCCAGATGCCCGACGAGCAGCGCGCTGAGCAGGAATTTCTGCCAGAGCAGAAAATCGAAGATGTTGAACGTGAAGGCGACCAGATACGGAATGAGCACCAACAGCACGACACCGAACGCCAGCAGCCCCGCCACGTACGTTGGAAGACCGAAGCTGAATGGCGGCGTGGCGAACGTGAACCAGAGTTGCGCCGAGCACTGGATGATGGCGAGGAAACGCAGGAAATAGCCGACGGGCAGCAGGCGCCCCTTCAGAAAGAGCCCGACCGTGAACGTGGACAATGTGACGAGCCACCCTGTCTGCAAATCGAGAGCGCCCGGCCAGAAGGCCCCGGTACTGAAGTACGGGATGGCGACGGCGAAGGGGCCGAATTCGTACACCGAACGATTGATGGTGCCGGGCATCCCGAGCGGAGCGCGAACGGCTTCGAAGAAGCGCGCCCACGAGTCCATGAGCGGTGGCAGAATGAGCCACACGGCTGCCGCGACGATGAACGGAATGACGAAGAGATCCACCAGCAGCGTCCATGACAGCTCGAGGCGGATCATGGCACGGTGTGGCGCGATGCGACCGCCGAGGAATCCGCGATCACGTAATTGGGACATGCGCCGGGACGGCTTACCAGTAGCGAGAGGCACCGAGCGTGATTCCGGAACGGGTATAGAACGGATTGCGGTAGTAGTCGGCCTGCAGCCCCACCGCGAAAGACGTCGTGAGCTTCTCTCGCCAGGCGAGTGCAGCCTCGGTCGAGTGGAAACGACTCAGCGTGGTGCCGGCCGTCACCAGCTGCCATCCCTCGGATCCGCCAACGACACGCGCGGAGAAGGAGCGGCGCGGCGATGGCGTGAGCATCGCCACGGCGTGCACCCGATGCGATCGCACATCGCCTGGCTGGCTGGCGTTGTAGCGCCCACCAAACTCCAGGACGAGCATGCGCGGGGCGAACCATGCCACACTCGCGGTGGCCGCGACATCGTAGAGGTCGATAGGCGACTTCACGTAGGAACCGCCGGTGGACAGCTGCCACTGCTTCCGGTCGCCGAGTCGCACGCCGACCTGCGCGTCACTGCGGAACCGCGGCAGGATCAGGGCACCGTCGCCAAGGTTGATGCCCACCACGTGAAACACGCGATCGGACCAGTCATGACGGTGAGCCATGCCGATCTGCGTGCCCCGAGTCCCGAAGCCTTGAAGCGACAGGACCTCGCCGTACACCGTGTTGCGCGCGGTCGGATGCACGACCCGGCCGTACACCCCGCTCCAGTTGCCGAAGTCGTTCGTGACCCGCTGGGCGAAGCCGTTGACCTCGACCCACGAGCCCGGCAGGCCTCCGGCGAGCGGAGCCTGCGCGGCGGCCGGACGGGCGACCGACAGCAGCAGGGCCGTCGCGATGGTCCACGGGATCGGGCGTCGGCGCAGGCGACTGCGCCATGTCGTGAAGGCGGGCATCGCGTGGATCAGGGAATCAGGAGTCACGAGCGAGTCGTTCGAGGGTGGCATTCACCTGGCTGTGATCCAGGCGCCGCGGTCCGCTCCGGGTCGTGGGGTGGCGCAGGAGCATGTCGATGACCTCGGCAATACGAAACGATGCGCGACCATCGCCGAAGGGGTTCACGCCGGAAGCCCGCTGCTGATAGAGCGTCTCGTCGGTGAGCAGCGCGGAGGTTCGAGCGAGAATGCGCTTCGCGTCGGTGCCCACCAGTTCTCCGAAACCGGCCACCACCACCTCAGGACGCTCGGTCGTATCGCGGAGAATCAGGATGGGTTTGCCGAACGATGGGGCCTCTTC
>CAZNZG010000114.1:0-10588 GCA_964577455.1 uncultured Gemmatimonas sp.
GAAGTGGCTGATACGGTAGGAGTTCCCGCATTGATGAGCGTTTCCGCCACGCTGACCGTGAGGGCGCGCAGGGCGCCCTTCTCGCGCTCCAGCTGCAGCGTGCGCAGCGACACCTCCTCGCGAATCATGCGATCCACCGCACGCCGCTCCATGGTGCGCATGCGCCGCATGAGGGCGCGCTCCACCGCCGCCTGCAGGTCGGGGAGTTCCACCGGTTTCGTGAGGTAGTCGAACGCGCCCTTGCCGAGGGCTTCGGTGGCGCTCGTGGCGTCGTTCACCGCCGTGAGCATGATCACACCGAGATCCTGGTCGATCGCGAGCGCCTGCGGCACCACCTCGAGCCCCGTCATGCCGGGCATGCGCAGGTCGCACAGCATCAACGAAAAACGTTGGCGCCTGAGCGTCTCGATGGCGGCCGGCCCCGAATCGGCCACCTCCACCTCGAAGCCGCGGGTGCGCAGGAAGCGACTCAGCGCGAGGCGGATCGTGGTCTCGTCGTCCACGACGAGGATTCGACGCAGCGAGTCGTCGACAGTGGCCGCCACGGCGGCCTCGATGGCGCCAACAGGATCTGATGCGGGGATCGTGGACATGACAGGAAAAGGCGAAGCGGGCAACGCGGGTTCCGTTCGGATTCCCCGCCGCCGTGCAGGTGCGGCACGGCTGGTACGGCCGGGTTGGCGCGGCCATGCAGCTGCAGCGGTCGAACCATCTTCCGTCGACCAACACCAGGCTGGTCAATGAACGAGGTGTGTGCCGCCGCTGTGGGGCGATGGTTACGGCAGCGCGGTCAGCGCCGGCAGGCGAATGGTCACCGTGGTGCCCATCTCCGCCTCCGACTCCACCGCGATCGTGCCGCCGTGTGCCATGATGATGCCGTACGTCACACTCATGCCCAGTCCCGTGCCCACACCCGGCGCCTTGGTGCTGAAGAACGGCTCGAAGATGCGGCGCTGGACATCCGGCGTCATGCCGCGTCCGGTATCACGGGCAATGATAGTCACCTGATCGCCGTCCAGCCGCGTTTGCAGTGTGAGCACGCGTTCATGCCGATCCTGCATGGCGTGCTCCGCATTGCTCACCACGTTGAGCAGGACCTGCTGCAGCTTCTGTGCGTCGCCGCTCACGGTGGGCGCTGCCCCGTCGAGATCGAGCTGTACCTGCACGTTGGCCACACGCAGCGGATAGGCGCGCAGGCGTACCGTCTGCTGCAGGACCGCGTTCACGTCCACCGGTTCGGCGCCGCGCGAGGTCTTGCGGGCAAAGAGCAGCAGATCATTGATCACGTGCTTGGCGCGGTCGCTCTCCTGCTTGATGAGCTGCACCGATTCCCGCTGATCCTCGCTGAGTTCCTCCTCGAGGAGCAGCTGCGCGAACGCGGAAATACCGGTAAGTGGATTGTTGATTTCGTGCGCCACGCCGCCGACCAGCTCACCGAGGGCCACCATTTTTTCGGTCGTGCGCAGCTGTTCCTCGAGGCGGCGGTCGAGCGTCACGTTGCGCACACTCACCACCTGACCCAACAGATCCCCGTCGTGACCGGTGAGCGGGCTCACGGTCACCGCGGCCGGAAACTCGCTGCCGTCGCGCCGTCGATGCATGTCGTTGGAGAGGCTCACCCCCGACTCGACCACACCAGTGTCGGTTTCACGTCCCTCGCGCGCGTCTTCTCCCACGACCAGATCTTCGAAGCGCATGTCCATGAGCTCCGCCTGCGACCAGCCGTATTCGCGGGCGGCGGCAGGATTGGCATAACGCACCCCCATGCGATCGAGAATGAAAATCGGATGGTTGATGGTGGTCAGCGCCGAGGCCAGCAGGTGCTCACGCTCCGTCGCCAGCCGCTCTTCTTCGTCGAGCAGCAGCGCATCGAGGGCAAGTGACAGCGACGACGAGAGACGCTCGATCGAGATCCGGTCCCGGCGCAGCAGCGGGGCCTGTGTGGGGGCCGTCACGATCAATACCCCCAGGATGCGATCACGCGCCGACAGCGGTACGACGAGTGTCCACTCGTCCGGCACCACCGAGAGGAGCGCATCGGGGGCCACATCACGCAGCGACGAGAACTCCACCGGGCGGCCATCGGGGGAGATGTTGATCACGCCGCGGGTCCCCCCCGGACGATGCCCGCGCAGCACGTCGAGCGTGCCGCTCGTGGCCACGTACTCCACGATACCGTCTCGTGCGCGCGCCACACCGATCGCCTTGCCGATCGACGGCACGTAGCGATCGAGTGCCTGCAGCAGCTCGGCCGCGCCCTGCTCGAGGCTCTGGGCATGCAGTGTCACGCGCGCCAGCTCGGCGGCGGCTTCGGCGCGCTGCCGTTGCAGGTCCTGCAGCGAGAAGAGCCGCGCCGTTTCCACCGCAGTCCCGGCGTGACGGGCGATGCTGGTGAGCAGGTCGAGATCCTGCGCATCGAACGGGGTGGCCGGCGTGGACAGCAGGCGGATCACGCCGGCACTGCGTTGCCCGAAGCGCACGGCGGCGCACAGCTCGGTCGTGCCGCGCTGGACGCCGATCCCGTCATGCAGATGCGATGCCAGTCGGGATACGCCGGTGTCGGCGGTGAGCCTGGCCAGCGCGAGGTCGGCGCGCGGCGACAGCTCGCTGCTGGCCAGTTGCCCGCGCACCAGATGCACCACGCGCTGCAACTCCTCACCGTTGATGATGAGAATGTCGCAGGCGGCGCTGGGTACCACGAGCTCCACCGCCTCCGCGATGCCATTGGGGAGCCCCTCCTCGCTGGCGAGCTGCGTGAGCTGTTGCTGGGCGCGGGTAAGAATGGTGAGGCGCTGCGCCCGTCGCTGCAGCTCGTCCACGTAAATCGTGTTGCGGAAAGCGAGCGCGAACTGGGCCGCGATATCGGTGAGCAGCTGTCGCTCTTCGGCAGCGAACGCCTCGTCACCCTGAAATCGGACCGAGAGCAACCCCTGCGGGCGTTCTTCCACGATCAGCGGCAGCAGGGCGGTCGACGACGCACCCGCTTCGATCGGTGTTTCCGCGAGCATCCGGTACTCGGCGTCGTCCGACACGGAGTGGACGAAGTGCGGCGTTCCCGCGCGCAGGATATCCCCGAATGCCGTCTGCCAGACGGTACTGGCGATCCGCTCGGCGTTGGCGCTGATCTCCCCCCACTGGAAGTCGAAGCGGGCGGTACGCAGGAGCGGGTTGGCCTCGTAGACGGCGAAGCCCACGGCGCGCAGCTCGTCGCCGAGTACGCTGGCAAGCGCCTGATAGAGGGCCCCGCGGGTGCCGGCGTCGGCGAAGGCACGTGCGCTGCGGGCGAGGATGGCATTGGAGCGGGCCGCACGAGCGGCCTCTTCAGCGCGCCGACGGGCCTCGGTGGCCGCAGACTGCGCGCGCGCCACGAGTTGCTGCCCGCGCATGACGAGGGCGCCGTGGGCCGCGAGATGTTCGAGCAGCGTGAGATGGCTCTGGCCGAATCCGGCGTCGCCCGTGTTGATGCACCCGATCAGCCCCACGGCCATGTCGTCGAGCATGATGGGGGCGACCGCGACATTGCGCACGAGAACGGCGCTGCGGATGTCGGGATGAATCCGTGGGTCGCGCGGATCGTTGACGGCGATTGCGCGCCGGCCGGTCGTTGCTTCCCGCACTAGCGATGACGTGTCGTGCCGCACCGCGAGCACCCGTTCGGCATGCTCCGCAACCAGCCCGAAGGCTCCCACCAGACGGCCACTGCGCAGATCGGGCGCGAGCTCGAACACCGCGCTGCCCTCGGCGCGGAGCAGCTCGGCGGCGGTGCGCGAGAGACGCTCGATGAGCGCCTCTCGCGACAGGTCGTTGTCGGCCACGTCGCGCACGAAACGCAGAAGCGACAGCGGTATCCCGGATACGGGGTCGCTGTCGCTCAGGTCGTCGGGGAGACGGACGGGTGGCAGGGGCTCGGACACCCCGGAAGTTTACTGCTTCGCGTCGCTCACCGCCCGATCGATTTCGGCGCGGTGCATCTGGTAATCGGGCAGGTTGGTGGCGAGCTGCGGCTCGAGCGCCTTCAGCAGTCGCTGGTCGAAGACCTTGGCCGCGCGGAGATCGTTGGTCATACGTGCCGCGCGCGCGGCGAGGAGCAACCCCAGCAGGTTGTCCGGCGTCTGCTGCAGGATCGTATCGGCCTGCGCCTTGGCGACGGCCGCGTTGTTGGTGACCTCGGCGATGCGGCCGAAGTGGTAGCGCTCGTCCGCGGTGGGGCCTTCGAGCATCTCGTGCGACGCGAGCGCCATGGGGGCGAAGAAGGCGACCGAGTCGACCTTGCCCGCCTCGACGTATTCCATGATGCGCGTGTACAGCCGGTTGGCGCGCTCGCTGGGCGAGAGATTGGCGATGTTGGGAGCGGGGCCGCCCGCGCCACCGGCGAAGGGCGCCGCGCCCTGGTCGGCGGCGGCGGCCTGCCCGTCGAGTGCCTGCGTGGGGAGCGAATTGGCCGAACCGTCGAGCGCCGATCCCTTGGCTCCGCCGAAGTTCTTGCCGGCCATCATGGCCACGAGGGCGAGCAGGGCCACGAAGGCCACGCCCCAGGGGAGCACGGCCGCCGCGCCGCCGGCGGGGGCGGTGCCACGGGTCACCGGGAGTCCCTGTCCCATCGGGGTGCCGCACCGGTGACAGAAACGGGCGCCGGCGGAGAGGGCCGCGCCACAGGCGGCGCAGAACCCGGCGCCGGGGGAGCTGTTCGGAGAAGTCATGAGCACGGAAAGTTAGTACTATACGGCATGGCCACGCCAAGCCGTTCCCTCGTTCCGGGCAACTTGTCCGGCGCCACCGCCGCGGACATCCTCGAGCTCGCGGAAGCCCAGCAGGTGCGCTTCCTGCGCCTGCAGTTCACCGACATCCTCGGTGTCATCAAGAACGTCGAGATTCCGAGCTCGCAGTTCAGGAAGGCGCTGCAGGGCGACATCATGTTCGACGGTTCCAGCATCGCCGGTTTCGTGCGGGTGGAGGAATCGGACATGCTGCTCGCCCCCGATCTGGCGACCTTCCAGATCTTCCCCTGGGGCGATCCGGCCGCGCGCGTGGGGCGCCTGATCTGCGACATCACCATGCCCGACGGCACCCCATTCAGCGGGGATCCCCGCGGTGCGCTGAAGCGCCAGCTGGCCAAGGCGGCGGAGCAGGGGTTCGTGATGAACGCGGGGATGGAGGCCGAATTCTTCCTCTTCAAGCCCACCGAGGACGGCCGTCCCGCCACTCACACGCACGACGTGGGCGGGTACTTCGACCTGGCGCCGATGGATCTGGGTGAGGACGCGCGCCGCGAGATCGTGGACAACCTCGAGCAGATGGGGTTCGAGGTGGAGGCGTCGCATCACGAGGTGGCGCACGGCCAGCACGAGATCGACTTCCGCTATGCCGACGGGCTGCGTACGGCCGACAACATCGCGACCTTCCGCTTCGTGGTGAAGCAGGTGGCGCGCAAGTTCGGACTGATCGCGAGCTTCATGCCCAAGCCGGTGTTCGGGCAGAACGGCAGCGGCATGCACACGCACCAGAGTCTCTTCCGCAATCACCAGAACGCGTTCTGGGATCCGTCGCGTGAGTGGTCACTGAGTCTGACGGCGCTGCACTACATCGGCGGGTTGCTCAAGCATGCGCGCTCGATGACGGCGGTGACGAACCCGTTGGTGAACAGCTACAAGCGGTTGGTCCCCGGTTTCGAGGCGCCGGTGAACGTGGCGTGGAGCATGCGGAACCGTTCGCCGATGATCCGGGTGCCCGAGCGTCGTGGCGCGGGGACGCGTATCGAACTGCGGACTCCCGATCCGGCAGCCAATCCCTACCTCGCGCTGACGGTGATGCTTGCCGCCGGTCTGGACGGGTTGTCCACGCAGGCCGATTGGCGAGAGCCGGTGAACACGAACATCTGGGAGTTGTCGTTCCGTGAGCGCCGTCGGCTGCGCATCGACGACCTGCCCACCTCACTGGCCGAAGCGTGTGACGAACTCGAAAAGGACGACGTGATCTGCGAAGCCCTCGGGGATCACATCACGCAACAGTTTCTCGCGGCGAAACGCGCGGAGTGGGACGAGTACAATCAGCGCGTGACGGAGTGGGAACTGGATCGCTATCTCGCGCGGTATTGAGTCTGGTTCGGCATTGCCCCCCGGTGCGTTTTTCGCTGTCCTTTTCGATTTCGGAGTGACGATGGACCGTCGTGGTTTTCTGCAGCAGAGCGCCGGGGTCGTGGCTGGTGCGGCCGTATCGAGCGTCATCCCCGGCGGCATCGTGTCGGCGGCATCGATGACCGGGGTGCGTGGCGGGGAGACGAATGGCGCCCTGCCGTTCGCGCCCGACGTGGTGCTGAGTCAGAAATTCCCGTTTACTCTGCCGCCGCTGCCGTATGCCAACAACGCGGTGGAGCCAGCGGTCGATCCACAGACGATGGGCATTCATCACGACCGCCATCACGCGGCGTACGTGACGAACCTCAACAAGGCGCTCGAAACGCAGCCCATGCTGCACCAGTACACGCTGGGTGAGCTGTTGATGGGGCTGCGTCGCTGGCCGGCGTCGGTGCAGACGGCAATCCGCAACAACGGCGGTGGCCACGCCAACCACGCGCTGTTCTGGAATCTGCTCGCGCCCGGGGCCGCCACGGCGGCGGCGCCCACCGGCAAGCTCGCCGACATGATCACGCGCGACTTCGGCTCACTCGACGCGCTCAAGGCGGCGCTCAAGACGGCGGCGGTGGGGCAGTTCGGCAGCGGCTGGTCGTGGCTCGTGAAGACGGCCACCAGTCGCCTCGCGGTGCGCGGCTTGCCCAATCAGGATTCGCCACTGCTCGAGGGTGAGCTGCCGATCGTGGGCATCGACGTGTGGGAGCACGCGTACTACCTCAAGTACCAGAACCGTCGCGCCGACTACGTGGACGCCATCCTCAAGCGCATCAACTGGGACGTGGCCGGCGCGCAGGTCGAGTAAACCCAACTCGCGGCGCCGCTCGCGCAGCGCGCAACAGCACCGCGGACTACGCGGAGGGGGCGCGGACTGAACGGCGTGGCACTCCCAACGGTGCGCGTCCATTCCTGTGTATATGTCCCGCATCGTCATCACCACCTGGGGGTCGCACGGCGACCTCAACCCGTACCTTGCGTTGGGCACGGGGCTTCGCGACCGCGGTCACGAGGTGGTGCTGTGCATGCCGGAGTTCTACGCGGGGATCATCCGCGAGGCCGGGCTGGGGTTCGCCCCGGCCGCTCCCGATGCCGACCCGGATCTCGATCGCGAGCTGGTGGCCAAGTGCATGCACCCGCGGCGGGGTGCCGAAACGATCTTCCGCGACGTGCTCATCCCGGCGCTTCCCGAGGCGCATGCGCGGCTCACGGCAGCGGTCCAGGGCGCTGACCTGCTGGTGAGTCATCCGGCGGCCCTCGCGGCCCCGATCGTGGTGGAGCAGACGGGAATCCGCTGGATTTCCACGATTCTGTCGCCGCTCAACTTCATGTCGGCCCACGACCCGATCCTGCCACCGATGACGCCATGGCTGCGTCATCTGCCCTGGTCGCTGCACGTACGCTTTGCCGACTGGGTCGCGGGCGGAGGGCGTCAGGTGGCGTCGCGCTGGATGGAGCCCGTGCAGGCGTTCCGTGCATCGCTCGGGCTCGGGCGCAGCGAGAACCCGATGTTTGACGGACAGCACGCCCCTGCCGGAGTACTGGCACTCTATTCCCGGGTGTTCGGTGGCCCATATCCCGACTACCCGCCCAACGTGACCATCACCGGTCAGTTGCAGTACGACGCGCATTATGGGCAGACGCTCGACGAGGAGGTGCAGCGCTTCCTCCGCGAGGGTGCCGCCCCGATCGTGTTCACGCTCGGCTCGGCGGCGGTGCAGTTGGAAGGCACCTTCTGGGAAGAGAGCGCGTCGGCCGTCGAACGGCTCGGCGCGCGCGGCATTCTGCTGGCGGGGAAGGCCGCCGAGCGGCTCACGGGCATGATGCCACCCTCGGTGCTCGTCGTGGACGGCGCTCCGCACACCCTGCTATTCCCGCACGCCGCGGCCGTGGTGCATTCGTGTGGTATCGGTACGACCGGTACCGCACTGCGTGCCGGTCGGCCGATGCTGGCGGTGCCGCACGCCAACGATCAGCCCGACAATGCCTGGCGACTCACGCGCATGGGGCTCGCGCGCACCGTGTATCCCCGCGCGTACCGGGCGGCGCGCGTGGCACGTGAGCTCGAGCAGTTGCTGGCGGACACGACCTACAGCACCCGTGCGCGCGACGTTGCCGCACGAGTGGCGCAGGATCCCGGCCTGCCGCTGGCCTGCGACGTGATCGAGGCCGCGCTGTTGGCACCGGTCTGACCGCTGGCCGCATTCACGGTGGTGCGCGCAGTCCCAGTGATCAGATAATGAAGGTGCCTCTCATGCGGTACATCAGCATCGGGTAGCCGCGCGCCGTCAGGATCGGCCACGCGGTACCCGGTGGCTGTTCCGCGCACAGTCACGTCGATGGCTTGGCGGAGTGTACCGTATGACACGGTCACCGTGGCAGCTCCGGGTGCAATCGCAGTGATGAGCCCCGCGGAACTCACGCGCGCAACGCTGCTGTCGGAGCTTCGCCACTCGAGGGGACGATGCAGCAACACCCGCCCGTCCAGCCCACGTACGATCGTGGGCACCGTGTACTGCACGCCGGTTATGATCTGCAGTTGTGACTGTGCGACGGCAAGGTCGGTGGCCGGGTGCAGCGTGATCTGCAGAGTACGGCGATCGTGGACATCACCGGCAACTGCCACTACCTGCGTGTTGCCTTCGCGGAAGGCGGTAAGCAATCCCGCGTTGGTGATCATGGCGATGGATGGATCGAGCACGCTCCACTGCACCGGCACACCGCTCATCGTTCGCCCGAACTGATCCTTCACCTGCGCGGTGAGCGAAACGACATCGCCATCACGCACGACGGCGGGTAGTTGCACGGCAACCGTCGCGATACGTGATGCGTTCACACCGGTGGCGCTGCGGTCAGTACACGCCGTCGTGGAGATGGCGGCGGCGAGGAGCGCCGCGGCCGAAACGAGCGGGCGCGCGACCGAGCTGATGGAGTCGATCGTCGCGGCCACGCGCCTGGCCTGGCGCTGTCTCTCGGTTCGGCGACGGAAATGGCAATTCAAGGGCATGACATCCTTCCGCATCGTGTCAGGTCATCGCGTGTTTCATGATGCCCTACCTCGTACGGAGAGGTATCGTCACCAGTTTCGGCGCTCGTTCTGCAGGCATTCACCTGCCCTCCGCATTATCGGGGCATGACATAGCTTCCACAGCATGTCCTGGCTCGATCGACTGATGGGAAAGCCGCGTCCCCTGCGGTTGCAGTTGCACGGGATTGCCGTGGAGCTGCACAACCGCCGTGACGACATCGATTCGTCGGCGGTGCTGCAGCGCCTCGACGAGGCGCTGACGCTGCTCTCGACCTACCAGCCACAGCGGCTTCGCCATCTGGTCCGCGACATCCGCGGCATCCGGATCGAGCGATTCCCCACGCGGGGCGCATTCTTGCCATCGGAGCGCATCGTGCTCACCGAGCTCACCTTTCTGGCGCGGCGCGACATATCGGCGGCTCCGGTGGCGTCGAGCATTCTGCACGAGGGTATCCACGCCCGCGCGCATGCCTTCCGTGAGCGCATGGGGGCGTCCGTTGCCGGTGGCGGCGACATGGCGCGCGAAGAGCGTCTGTGTCGGCGTGCTGAACTGACGTTCGGTCAGGCCTTGCCCACCGATCTGGGCGCCCCGGTCATCGAGCGGGCGCTGGCCTCATTGGCCTTGTCCGACCGCGACGTGGCGCCGGTGGTGGACTGGTCGTTGGCGCGAGCGCGACAGAACGAAGTGGATCGCGGCTGAGCCTGCTGCTGCGGGCCGGTCGCCTGCTAGAGGTTGGCGAGCGCGACGATTCGCTGCAACGTGACCAGATCTTCGGTCTTGGTGGAGAGCGACATCCATTCACGCAACCGGCCGTCGGCACCGTAGACCGCGGCAATGAGCGGCGCCCGGTCACCGCGAATGGGGCGACCGATCACCCCCTCCCAGTCGAGTGCGACGGCCGCGCTCGAGTCCCGGGGAAACATGCCGCGAATCAGGCCGCGCAACAGTCGCGGGGCGCCGACGAGATCGGCGACGGGAATGACACTGGGCCCACTGGGGGTGAGGGCGGCGCGGAGGCGCTGAGTCCATCGCTCGGCGGCTTCGGCCCCCGTGCGGCCGGCGACGATGATCACCGAGGCGCGACGGGCGAGGGTGGAATCGGTGACCAGACGGTTGAACTGATCGAGCAGGCGATAGGTCGGGAGACGGTCCGGCACAGCGGGACCGCGCTTGTCCTGTGCGGCAAGCACCGAAGGGACGAGCAGGGTGAGTACCCCCAGCGTCCGGCAGAGTTGTCCCAGTCCACGTTGCATCGCGCCCTCTCGCGTTATGGTCGGCCTGCCCGGAGAGGACGACTCACCCGGGGTAGCCGTCAACTGTCCCGTGCCGTTGCCCTTGCCGAATCGACACCGCCTCGGCATAGGCATAGGGCCATGCCGCCTGGCCATGCCACATGGCACGCCTGATCGCCAGTCGCCACATCCATACGCCAAA
>CAZNZG010000115.1:0-9324 GCA_964577455.1 uncultured Gemmatimonas sp.
GGCACCTTCGCCACCGCCATCGGGGGCCACCGGTTCGGCCATCGGACGGCGGCGCTGATCGGCTGCGGCATGCCGCTCGCGGCATTTGCGCTCACCATTCAGATGTTCCTCACGCTTCAGGCGTCGGGGTACACACCGATCATCGAGCCGTTGTATCGCTGGGCCTCGCTCGGCGATACCACGTTCGACATCACCTTCTACTTCGACCGCCTCAGCGCGGTCATGACCCTGATCGTCACGGGGGTCGGCTCGGTCATTCACATCTACTCGACCGGGTACATGCACGACGACAAGAGCTTCGGGCGCTTTCTGGCGTACCTGAATCTCTTCCTGTTCTTCATGCTCCTGCTGGTGCTGGGGCGGTCGATGCTGGTGTTGTTCGTGGGATGGGAAGGGGTCGGGCTTGCCTCGTATCTGCTGATCGGCTTCTGGTTCGACGACCTCGCCAACGCCGCCGCCGGCCGGAAGGCGTTCATCACCAATCGCATCGGTGATGCCGGTTTCCTGCTGGGCATGTTCCTGCTGTACCGCGCGTTCGGTACGCTCGACATGGACGTTATCAACGCGGCCTTCGCGACGGGCGCGCCGGTGGCGATGGTGTCGGCGAGTCTGGTGGGGCTCTTCCTGTTCATCGGCGCGACCGGCAAGTCCGCACAGATTCCGCTGTACGTGTGGCTTCCCGACGCCATGGCCGGCCCCACGCCGGTCTCTGCGCTGATTCACGCCGCGACGATGGTCACGGCCGGCGTGTATCTCGTGGCGCGCATGTCGGGGCTCTACCTGCAGGCGCCTGAGGCGTCGCAGCTCATGGCCGTGGTGGGGGTGCTGACCGCGTTCATGGCCGCCACCATTGCACTCGTGCAGCACGACATCAAGAAGGTGCTCGCGTACAGCACAGTGTCGCAGCTGGGGTTCATGTTCGTGGCCCTCGGGGTGGGCGCGTACGGCGTGGCGATCTTCCACGTGGTGACGCACGCCTTCTTCAAAGCATGTCTTTTCCTCGGTGCCGGTAGCGTGATCCATGCGCTTGGCGGGGAGCAGGACATCCGCAAAATGGGCGCGCTCCGGACGAAGATCCCGGTCACCTTCTGGACGTTCGTGATCGCGACGGCCGCGATCGCCGGCATCCCCGGGCTGGCCGGCTTCTTCTCGAAGGACGAGATCCTCTGGTATGCCTTTGCGAGTGAGCAGGGAGGGGCCACCTGGCTCTGGGCCATGGGCGCGCTCACCGCGTTCATGACGGCGTTCTACATGACGCGTCTGTTGTGGCTCACCTTCTTCGGAACGTCGCGCATGAGCCATGAGGTGGAGCACCATGTGCACGAGTCGCCGTTGTCGATGACGGGTGTGCTGGTGGTGCTCGCGCTGCTGTCGGCGGTGGGGGGATACCTCGGCATTCCGCACTTCCTCGAGCCGATGATCCCGCTGCCCAAGGTGGTGGCGTCGCTCGAGCACTACGAGCACACGCTGCTCTATGTGTCGGTCGCCATCGCGTTCTCGGGGGTGGGGCTCGCGATCTTCATGTACGGCGGGCCGGCCTCGCGATCGGAGGGCGTGGCCCGTGCCTCGGGGCCGCTCTACGGTCTGCTCAGCGGCAAGTACTTCGTGGACGAACTCTATGCGGCCGTGATCGTGCGCCCGCTGGCGTGGGTCTCCGAACACGTGTTGCTCAAGTTCGGTGATCGCATGCTGCTCGACGGCACGCTCAACGGGCTGGCCGGACTGGCGCAACGCTCCGCGGGGCTGTTGGGCCGGGTGCAGAGCGGCAGCCTTCAGCTCTATGCGCTGCTGGTGATGATCGGTCTGGTGGGGGCGCTGCTCTGGAGCTGGCGCCATGTCTGATGCCATGCTGCTGAATCTCGTGCTCGTGCTGCCGCTGATGGGCGCCCTGCTTCTGGCGCTGGTGCGGCACAATCCCAACGCCGTGCGCGCGACCACGACCGCGGTGCTCACGGTACAGTTCGTCCTCGCGTCGGTGCTGTACGCGCACTTCGACGGTACGGTGCCGGGGCTGCAGTTCGCCACGAGCGTGCCGTGGATCGCGGAGTGGGGCGTGTCGTACGCCATCGGGCTCGACGGCGTGAACGTGCTGCTGGTGCTCCTCACGGCCTTTCTGGGGCCGCTGGTGATTCTCGGGGCGTGGACCGCCATCGAGAAGAACGTGACGCTGTTTCACGTGAACGTGCTGTTGCTGCAGTTCGCGATGATGGGCGCGTTCCTCGCGCAGGATCTCTTCCTGTTCTACGTGTTCTGGGAAGCGATGCTCATCCCGATGTTCCTGATCATCGGCATCTGGGGTGGCGCACGTCGCAGCTACGCCACGATCAAGTTCGTGCTCTACACCGCATTCGGCAGTATCCTGATGCTGGCGGCGGTGATCTACCTCGTGTGGTCGCTGCAGCAACAGGGCGGCGTACCGTCGTTCGCCTTTGCGGATCTGCTGCAGGCGAGATTGCCCCTCGAAGTGCAGACCACGTTGCTTGCGGCGTTTGCACTGTCGTTCGCGATCAAGGTGCCCATGGTGCCGCTGCATACATGGCTGCCGGATGCGCACGTGGAGGCGCCCACTCCGGGCTCGGTGATTCTGGCCGGCGTACTCCTCAAGATGGGCACCTACGGCTTCATGAAGCTGGGATTCCCGCTCTTTCCCGATGCGACCCGCGTATTCACGCCGGTCCTCATGACGCTGTCCGTGGTGAGCATCGTGTACGGTGCCTGTCTGGCGCTCGTACAGAACGACATCAAGAAGATCATCGCCTATTCGTCGATCAGCCACCTGGGCTACGTGATGCTGGGGCTGCTGAGCCTCGATCTCGCCGGTATTCAGGGCGCGATCGTGCAGATGGTGAGCCACGGACTCGTGGCAGCGGGGCTCTTCCTGCTGGTGGGTATGGTGTACGAGCGTGGGCACACCCGCGAGCTCTCCGCGTACGGTGGCCTCGCCCGACAGATCCCCGTGTACGGCATGTTCTTCATCGTCTTCACCCTCGCCTCGGTGGGCCTGCCCACCACGAGCGGATTCACCGGCGAGTTCATGGTGTTGCTCGGTGCCTTCAACGCGGCATGGCCACTGCACCTCGATGGCAACACCCTGCCACTCGTGTTGTCGGTGACGGCCGTGACCGGCGTGGTGCTCGGGGCGCTCTACATGCTTCGCTTCGCACTCACCTTCGTCTTCGGCCCGGTCAAGGCGCCACACGGTCCGCTTGCCGATCTCACCACGCGTGAGCGGACCGTGCTGGGCATCCTCACCGTGTCGATTTTCGCGCTCGGTCTCTTCCCCGACAGTGCGCTCCGCAAGACGGAGCTGGCGGCGAAGGCGTATCAACAGATGGTTTCCACGTCGAGGGTGCCCTGATGATGCCGACTCGTGAGGCACTCATGGCCATGCTCCCCGAGCATTTCCTGCTCGGGGGGATGGTACTGCTCATCCTCGTGTCCCTCTCGCACGGCCTGCGCCGCTGGGCGCTGGCGTTGTCGTTGGCGGTCACGACCGGGGCGGCGCTTGCCGCCTTCTGGCTCGCGGCAGCAGGCACGACGGTCGACGTCTTCCCCGGGCAGTTCAGCGTATCGCCCACCATTCTCGCCACGAAGGGCGCGCTGCTCGCGCTCGCGATTCCCGTGCTCCTGATGGGGCGCACCGACTTCGGGCGGGAAGGCGCGGGGGATACGGAGTTCCCGCTGCTGCTGGTCAGTTCGTTGTACGGGTTGAGCCTCCTGCCGTCGGCCGACAGCGCGCTGGTGCTGTTCCTTGGCCTCGAGATGCTGTCCGTTCCGGTCTACGCCCTGATCGTGCTGGCGTTTCGCCGGTCGGTGGCGGCGGAGTCGGCTCTCAAGTATCTGGTGCTGAGCGGCGCGGCGTCGGCCACGTTCCTCATGGGCATCTCGCTGGTGTACGGCACCACCGGGTCGATGGCGGTCTCCGCGTTCGGCGAGGCGATGCGCCAGCCGGATCTGCTGGCGCGGACCTCGACGGTGCTGGTGATGGTCGCCCTGTTCCTCAAGGCGGCCGTCGTCCCGTTCCATGCCTGGGCGCCCGATACGTACGAAGGGGCCAGCGTTCCGGTGACGGCCTACATGGCCACGCTGTCCAAGGCCGCGGTGCTGATCGTGGCGGTGCGTCTCTTCACTGGTGTGACCGTGTCCGGTGCGTCGGTGGAGTTGATGGCCGTGCTTCCGCTGGTGTCGATCGTCTGGGGCAACATCGCGGCCATTCGCCAGACCAACCTCCGACGCATGATCGCGTATTCGTCGATCGCGCATGCCGGGTATCTGTTCTACGCATTCCTCGGTGGTGCCGAGGGGCGCAGCGAAGCGGTCGTGTTCTATCTCGTGGTGTACTCGGCGGCCAACCTTCTGGCCTTCGCGGCGTTGCCGGCCCATGACGATGACGGCGCCCGTGATCGCATGGAGACGCTCGACGGGCTGTTTCACCGCGATCCCCTGGCCGCGACGTTGATCGCCGTGGCGATGCTGTCGCTGGCCGGGTTGCCGCCGTTCCCCGGGTTCACGGCCAAGTTCCTGATCTTCAAGACGGTCGTCGCAGCCGGCTACGGTACGTACGCCGTGCTGGGGCTCGTGGGCAGCTTCCTCGGTCTCTATTTCTATCTGCGCGTCATCCAGCGGATGTTCATGACGCCCGCTGTGGCGAACGTCCCGACGGCTGGCGCCTCGTGGATGCCGCGCGTTGCCGGCGTGCTCTGTCTGACCGCCACGATCGTTCTCACGATCGTTCCCGGCTGGGTGCTCTCGCGGATCTGACCCGGTCCCCGTTGCACATGCAAGGTGCCTGAGGCGCTCCGCTGCCCCGGGCACATGTCATTCCCCACCTCCCACTCCCCCGTGACCGTTCCTCCCATCTCGAAGCGCGGCGCCGCTCTGCTCAACGACCCCGACCTCAACAAGGGGACGGCGTTCACCGAGGCTGAGCGCGATGCGCTGGGCCTGCGAGGGCTGCTGCCGCCGCGCGTGATGACTCAGGACGAGCAGCTCGAGCGTATCCTGCCGGGCGTGCGCTCACGTCCCACGCCGATCGATCAATACTCGTATCTCGTGGCGCTGCACGATCGCAATGTCACGCTGTTCTACCGTCTGGTCATGGATCATCTCGAAGAGATGATGCCGGTGCTGTACACGCCGACGGTGGGGCAGGCCTGTCAGGAATTCGGCCGCATCTTCCGCCGGAGCCGTGGCCTGTACGTGACCAGCGAGGATCGCGGACGGGTACGCGAAGTTCTGGCCAACTGGCCGCATCATGACGTGCGCATGATCGTGGTCACCGACGGCGAGCGCATTCTCGGGTTGGGCGATCTTGGTGCGAACGGCATGGGCATCCCGATCGGCAAGCTCACGCTGTACACGGCATGTGCCGGCGTTCACCCCATGCAGTGTCTGCCCATCACGATCGATGTGGGCACGGACAACACGCAGCTGCGGGAGAGCGCTTCGTACATGGGGCTGCGGCAGCCCCGCCTCCGCGGTGCGGCCTACGACGAACTGCTCACCGAGTTCATCGAAGCATTGCAGGAGCGGTTCCCCAAGGTCTGCCTGCAGTTCGAAGACTTCGGCAATCACAACGCGTTCACGCTGCTCGAACGCTGGCGTGATCGCATCTGCACCTTCAACGACGACATTCAGGGCACGGCGTCGGTCACGCTGGCCGGGCTGTATTCCGCCTCGCGCCTCACGGGCACGCCGCTCAAGGACATGCGACTGCTCTTTCTCGGCGCCGGCGAAGCCGGTATCGGGATCGGCGACCTCGTGGTGGAAGCGATGGTCGAGGAGGGGCTCACCGTTGAGGAGGCGCGCAAACGCTGCTGGTTCGTGGACTCCAAGGGGCTGGTGGTGAAGTCACGCACCGACCTCGCGAGTCACAAGATGCCCTACGCACACGATCACGAGCCGATGACCGCCTTCATCGATGCGGTGGAAGCCGTGAAGCCGCATGCGATCATCGGCGTGTCGGGAATGCCGGGCACCTTTACGCCGCAGGTACTGGCGGCGATGGCGCGCAACAACGTGCGCCCCATCATCATGGCGCTGTCCAATCCCACGTCCAAGGCCGAGTGCACGGCGCGGGAAGCATATACCGGAACCGACGGACGTGCCGTGTTCGCGAGCGGCAGCCCGTTCGCACCGGTCACGCACAAGGGGGTGACGCACGTCCCGGGGCAGGGGAACAACGCGTACATTTTCCCGGGCGTGGGTCTCGGTGTGATCGTATCCGAGGCTTCGCGAGTGACCGACGAAATGTTCGCGGCTGCCGCGCGTACACTGGCCAGGATGGTGACCGAGGACGATCTGGAGATGGGTCGCCTGTATCCCAGTCTGTCGCGTATCCGCGAGGTGTCCCGCGCGATTGCGGTGGAGGTCGCGCAGATCGCCTACGAGCGCGGGCTGGCACGTGCGCCGATGCCGGCCAGTCTCGAGGAGGCAGTCACGGCAGCGATGTACGAGCCGGTGTATCAGTCCATGCTGGAGTGATCGTCATTCGTAAGCGATGCCAGTGACGCGGGGTCGTTGACGTTCACGAAGCATGTTGCGAGGTCGGGCATTTCCACCCGGAGTGCCCCGATCTCGCGAAGGAAACCGTGCACGGAGCGCGCACCGCTGTTCAGGTAGTCGTCGAGCGCGCAAGCGCAGTCGGTGCGCAGCAATGAGCAGAGATAATGATCCCGTTCGCCATCCGAGGCATACACGGCCATTTCGCTCTCGGCATACAGCGCAAGCCGGCGAACCACCTGTCCGCCGAGGAACGGCATGTCACCGGGGCAGGCGAACACCCATGACGTCCGTACCGTGTCGAGTGCGGAACGCAGTCCGCCCAGTGGGCCAAGATCCGGTGTGCGATCGGCGATGACCGGGGCGCCGAATGCCCGGTAGGTATCGAGGTCGCGATTGGCGCTGATCACGAACCCACCCACCTCACCGGTGAGTTGCTGCATGGTCCAGCTCAGCAACGGCCGCCCGCGAAACTCGAGGAGTGCCTTCTGGATCCCGCCCATCCGTCGCGCCTGACCACCGCACAGGAGCACGGCGGTAATCTGGTGCGGGTCGATCGGTGAGGCGTGGATCGTCATCCCTGCACGTCAGTCCTGACCCACGGGGCGCAGGTGCGCTGCGGTACGAAGTACGAGTGGATGCAGCTCCACTTCGGTCGGCACGAGACCGCCGGCTGCTGCCAGCAGTTCCTTTCGCATGGAGGGCGGCCAGAATTTCTGTAGATGATCGCGGATGCCTTCGATCGCATCTTCCTCCGGGTAGGCAGAGAAGAATTGCGCGATCTGATTGGCCATGCGAACGAGATCGTCACCCTGCACGGTTACCTGCCATGGGCTGGGAGGGGGGAGATGGCGGGCGCGTCCCCTCGCGGTGGGAAGTGTACCAGCACGCGTGCACCGTCGTGCATGTGCATGGTGGAGGCGAGGGGAAGGTCGAGCGCCTGCGCCCACTCGATCGCCATCGATGTGGGGGCACTGATGGTGGCCAGCAACTGCGTGTTGGCGGCAGTCGCCTTGTACACGAGTTCGTAGCTGCAGCGACTGGTCATCACCACGAAGCCCGGTTCCTGCAGAGCGTTGTCTGCAGCGAGGGCGCCGATCACCTTGTCGAGGGCATTGTGGCGCCCCACGTCTTCACGCACGAGCCGGATCGAGCCATCCATACCGCACCATGCGGCTGCATGCACCGACCGGGTCATGGCGTTGAGTGGCTGGTGCGATGCGAGCGCATCGAACGCACGTCGTACGGCAAAGTCGCGCACGTGCCGCGGCTCGGTGCGCAGGCGGTCCGGGCGGTTCTGGAGGGCCGCCAGCGTCTCGATACCGCATAGCCCACAGCCCGTGTTCCCGGCCATGCTCCGTGCTGATCCGGCCGCCTCGAGGAGTGCCGACGGGTCTACGGTGAGGTCGACCGATACCTCGCGGAGAAAGCTGCTCACCACGATGGAGCGGATGCCGGCGGGATCGGCCACCCACCGCTCGCTGACCGCAAGGCCGCGTGCGAGATCGTCGAGCGCCGACGGTGTAGCCAACATCACGGTCCGGGGCGTGCCGTTGATGTTGATCTGTACCGGGATCTCCACGGCAATCTGCCAGGTACTCGACACAGGTTCCCCATGCCCGCGATGCAGCGCGACCACCGACGGGATGTGGGTCGGTAGCGGACTTGCATCCGGATGCGTGAGGACATCAGTCAACGGGATGGACCTCCACGGCCGTGACCTTGTACTCGGGGCAGTTCGTGGCCCAGTCCGAGTATTCGGTCGTGACCACGTTGGCCGCCGCCTCGGGGTGATGAAACGTGGTGTACACCACGCCCTCAGGTACGCGATCGGAGACGCGCGCGTGCAGGGTGATCGCCCCCTTGCGACTCGACAGCATCACGCCGTCGCCGTCACCGATGCCCCGGACCTCCGCGTCGTGCGGATGGATTTCCAGGACATCCTCCGGATGCCACACGGTATTGGCGGTCCGGCGGGTTTCGGTGCCCACATTGTACTGCGACAGGATTCGCCCGGTGGTGAGCAGCAGCGGGAACTTCCGGTTGCTGCGCTCGTCGGTGGGAACGTACTGGGTCACGAGGAAGCGCCCACGGCCGCGCACGAAGCTGTCCTCGTGCATGATGCGCGTGCCGGCCGGACGGTCCGGGGTGCACGGCCACTGTACGCTGCCCACCTGATCGAGATGGGCGAATGACACGCCGGAGAAGGTCGGCGTGAGTCGGGCAATCTCGTCCATGATCTCCGCTGCACTGCCATAGTGCATCGGGTAGCCCATCGCGGTGGAGAGCCGACACACCGCTTCCCACTCGTCCATGCCGGTACGGGGGGGCGTGGCGCGTCGCACGCGGTTGATGCGTCGTTCCGCGTTGGTGAAGGTCCCGTCCTTCTCGAGAAACGCCGTGCCCGGGAAGAACACGTGTGCGTATTTCGCCGTCTCGTTGAGGAAGAGATCCTGGACGACCACGCAGTCCATCGCGCGCAACGCGGCCGTCACATGCTGCGTGTTGGGGTCCGACTGCGCGAGGTCCTCGCCCTGAATGAACATGCCGCGGAACTGCCCGGCGATGGCGGAGGCGAGCATGTTGGGAATGCGCAGCCCCGGTTCGGGGTCGAGCGCCACCTGCCACGCTTCCTCGAAGGCGGCGCGCGTGCTGTCGTCGGAGATATGACGATAGCCGGGTAACTCGTGCGGGAAGGAGCCCATGTCGCACGAGCCCTGCACGTTGTTCTGACCGCGGAGCGGATTGACGCCGGTGCCCTCGCGGCCGATCTCTACGGCCACCATGGCGAGATTGGCGATGCCAAGAACCATGGTGCTGCCC
>CAZNZG010000115.1:9334-10580 GCA_964577455.1 uncultured Gemmatimonas sp.
GGCCGCGTTGCCGCCGGTGGCATACAGTCGAGCGGCGGCGCGGACGTCGGCAGCGGGTACGCCGGTGAACGCGGCCGATGCCTCGGGCGACTGTTCCGGGCGGGCGATGAACTCGCGCCACTGCTCGAACGAGCGCGCGTCGCAGCGCGACGCGACGAAGGCCTCATCGATGAGCCCCTCCGTGACGATCACATGTGCGAGCGCATTCACGACGGCCACATTGGTGCCTGGACGGAGCTGCAGGTGGTGCGCCGCACTGATGTGGGGGCTCCGCACGAGATCGATGCGGCGCGGGTCGATCACGATCAGCTTGGCACCCTGCCGCAGACGCCGCTTCATGCGGGCGCCGAACACGGGATGTGCATCGGTGGGGTTGGCGCCGATCACCACGATCACGTCGGCATGCTCCACCGACTTGAAGTCCTGCGTGCCGGCGGCCGTGCCGAACGTCTGCTTGAGGCCGTACCCGGTGGGCGAGTGGCACACGCGGGCACAGGTGTCGATGTTGTTGTTCTGGAAGGCGGCGCGGATCATCTTCTGCACCACATAGACTTCCTCGTTGGTGCAGCGCGACGACGACACGCCGCCGATCGCATCGCGGCCATACTGCTGCTGCAGGGCGCGGAACCTGGCGGCCGCAAAGCCGATGGCCTCGTCCCAGCTGACCTCACGCCATGGGTGGTCGATGTGATCCCGCACCATCGGGGCGAGCACCCGGTCCTGGTGCGTGGCGTATCCCCACGCGAAGCGACCCTTCACGCAGGAGTGCCCCTCGTTGGCGCCACCGCGCTCATCGGGGACCATGCGCACGACATCGTTGCCCTTGAGTTGCGCCTCGAACGAACATCCCACGCCGCAATAGGCGCACGTGGTGTGCACGGTGCGATCGGGCTGGCCGCCGTCGATTACCGTCTTCTCGATGAGCGTGGCGGTCGGACAGGCCTGCACGCAGGCGCCGCACGAGACGCACTCCGACGACAGAAAGTCCTCACCCATCCCGGCACTGACCTTGGAGGCAAATCCGCGGTCGGTGATACTGAGCGCGAAGGTGCCCTGAATCTCGTCACAGGCGCGAACGCAGCGCGAGCAGACGATGCACTTGGAGGGATCGAAGGTGAAGTACGGGTTGGACTCGTCCTTTTCCGCGCTCAGATGATTGGCGCCGCTCATGCCGTAGCGCACCTCGCGAAGCCCCACGGCGCCGGCCATATCCTGCAGCTCACAGTCGCCATTGGCCGAACAGGTC
>CAZNZG010000116.1:0-10564 GCA_964577455.1 uncultured Gemmatimonas sp.
CCATCGGAGTCGGGGTCGGGGGCGGGGTCGGAGGCGGCCACGGACGACGCGGCGCCGGCGGGTCCCTCTGGCGCGGCCGGAGACGGTGATGGCGCGCCGCGCAGAAAGCGTCGTCGTGGCCGGCGCGGCGGACGACGCCTGCGCGCGGCGGAGGAGCGGCGGAAGACGGGAGAGCCCGACGCGGACGACGACGCGGACCGTGACGACTCCGCCGACGGGGACGAAGACCTCGACTGAGTCGGGGCACGGGGTCTTGGTCGGGGTCGCGGTACTGCCACCACGGTCTGGGTACTGCCACAACGGTCGGGGCACAGCCACTACGGTCGGGGTCTACCCACGGTCGGGGTTTGGGCTCTGGTCTGGCGCGGCGCTTCGCTGGCGCGTCGGGGTCGGGGTCGGGGTTACTTCGCTGGGAGGCTTCCGCGAAGTGCGACGAGCATCCGCTGAATCGTGGAGAGTTCGTCCCGAAGATCCAGAACAAGCTTTGCGCCGAGCAGATCTTGATCGAGACAGACGGTCAGATGCGCATCCGTTTCTGCGGCGGATCCGAGTGCGATGTCGATGTGCCGGCGGAACTGCGGATTGGTTCGCAGGCCGCGACCTTCTGCAATGTTGGCGCCGATCGACTGCGATGACCGCCGAAGTTGTGCCACGAGCTCCGGCGCGGATGCCGACACTTTGCCGCGCGTGGCTTCATGGATGCGCGCCGCGAGATCCTGCGAGCGCTGCCAGACTTTGAGATCGCGATGTGAGGCCATGGCGCACGTTACGCATCGCGGACGCGTAGCATGTCACCGGAATTTCGCGCGTTGGGCCGGAACTACGCGGGTCGGAGTCGGGGAGCGCGACGCTTCGCTGGCGCGTCAGAGTCGGAGTCAGGGTCGGGGTCAGGGTCGGAGTCGAGGCCAGGTCGGGGACCAAACGTCGGGGTCACCCCCGACGCCCAGCGCAGCGTCGGCCCCCCTCCGACCCCGACCCGGTCCCAAACCCCGACCGCTTGTAGACCCGGACCGTCGTGGCAGTACCCCGACCGCTGTGGCAGTACCCAGACCGCCGTGGCGGTACCGCGACCCCGACCCAGACCAAGACCAAGACTCACGGGGTTAGATTGCACGAATGCCGCGATTTTATTTGACCACCGCCATCGATTATGCGAACGGCGATCCCCACCTCGGCCATGCCCTCGAGAAGATCGGCGCCGATGTGATCGCCCGGTACCGTCGCCTCTGTGGCGACGACGTCCATCTCCTCATCGGCATGGACGAACATGGTCAGAAAGTCCAGCAGACCGCGGCGAAGGAAGGCGTCGCGCCGCAAGCCTTCACCGACGAAATCGCCGGTCGCTTCAAGGCCATGTGGGCCAAGCTCGGCGTCTCCTACGACCAGTTCATTCGCACCACCGAAGCGCATCACAAGGCCGGCGTGAGCGCGCTCATCCGGCGGATCGCCGAGCGCAGTCCCGATGACTTCTACGAGCGCTCGTATACCGGCATGTACTGCGTGGGCTGTGAGGCCTTCAAGCAGGACGCCGATATCGACGCCGACGGCAAGTGCGTCCTGCATCCCACGCGCACCCTCGAAGAAGTGGAAGAGCGCAACTGGTTCTTCCGCCTGTCGAAGTATCAGGATTTTCTGCGCGAGCTGCTCGAGACCAATCCCGCCTTCTGCGAACCCGAAAGCCGGCGCAACGAAATCCTCGGCCTGCTCAACCAGGGGCTCGAGGACATCTCGGCCTCTCGCAAGGGACTCGACTGGGCCGTGCCCTTCCCTCTCGCGCTGTCGAACGGCGAGACCCAGGGCACCTACGTCTGGTTCGACGCGCTCCCCAACTACCTCACGGCCACCGGCTTTCCCGAGGCAGGCTACGAGGAGCGGTGGCCTGCCGACCTGCACATCATCGGCAAGGACATCACCCGGTTCCATGTGGTGATCTGGCCCGCCATGCTGCAGGCCGCGGGGCTCCCGCTACCGAAGCAGGTGTGGGCGCACGGCTTCGTGCAGCTGGGCGGCGAGCGCTTCTCCAAGAGCGCCGGCGTGAAGCTCGATCTCGGTGAGGCCGTGGACCGTTTCGGGGCCGACGCGTTCCGCTATGTACTGCTGCGCGAAGTGCCCTTCGACGGCGACGGCAACTTCTCGTGGGAGCGCTTCGAGGAGCGCTACACCGCCGATCTCGCCAACAACTTCGGCAACCTGGCCAGTCGCGCGATCGCCATGGTCGAGAAGTACTGCGACGGCATCGTGCCCGCGGCGACGCGCCCGGAGCATGAGATCGGCGACGACGAGGAGACCGCCAACTACCATCGCGCCATGCACGGCGAACAGGGGTGGCTGCTGCACGACGGCCTCTCGGCGGTCTATCGCCTTACCGCACGCGCCAACGAGTACACCGCCGCCACCGCACCCTGGGCCGTGGCCAAGGACCCCGCGCGCCGGGCCGAGCTCGAGCAGATCCTCGCGTCGCTCATTCGCCGCATCGCGAAGCAGACCGTGCTGCTTGCCCCCTTCATGCCCAACAAGGTGGAGCAGGTCTGGCAGCAGCTGGGCGGCCCCGGCACCGTGGCCGCGCAGCGCTTCGAGTCGCTGGATGCCCTCGATGTGGGCGGCTGGAAGGTGACCAAGGGCGAGCCACTGTTTCCGCGGCCACAGTAGCTGAGTCGGGCCGGCTACTGGCTACTGGCAACTGACAACTGAAACTGCACACTGAAAACTCCCCGCCGTTCACGCGAAGCCAGCCAAGGGCGCCGCGTGAACCGCGGGGATTTTTCGTTTTTCAGGGCAAGGGAGCAGCCGTGAGTATCACCACAACGGCACTGTTTCTCACAGCCGCAGCATAATCCGTTACCAGCCCGGCCCGCTTCATCCAACGTGCGCCTCATGCCACTTCATGAATGTTGCGTCATGAAGAAATGTTCGTATCTCCTATGCGAAGCCCTCGCGCAGGAGAAATCAGATGCGTGCCGATCCATTGTCCCAGTGCCCCGCCCCACGCCGACGCCGGAAGGGATTTGCACTGGAAGTCGTACTGCTCATGCTGGTCATGTTCTCGGTCATCGTGCTGGCGGGGCTCTCCGCGGTCACGACCATTTCGCGCACCTCGAATGCGGACTATCGCGGCGCCCGCGCCGGGTACGCCGCCGAAGGGGCGGCCGACGACGTGATGTCCCAGCTCGATGCCGCCATGCAGGATGGCATCATCGACGGCGAGGACATCGCGGCCATTCAGCGCCCTGAACTCACCGGATTCCGCATCGAGCAGACCACGCGCACCGCCGGTGTGCCGGTGTCGCGGACGATCACGAGCGGCCCGTTCGCCGGGCTCTATTCGCTCAACCAGCCGATCGACATCGAAGTGTCGGCGCGCGACAGCTCGGGAAATCGCGCGCGCGCCGTGCTCTCCGTCAACGCGCAGACGATCCCGCTCTTCCAGTTCGGCGTGTTCTACGAGGACGACCTCGAGATCCTCCCCGGACAGCCCATGAACTTCGCGGGGTGGGTGCACTCCAACGGCAACATCTACCTGTCGTCCAGCAACGCCACCTTCCAGAGCAGCGTGACCACGCCCGACAGCGTGTTCTGGCAGCGCAAGGACCGCAGCGAGCGGCTGAACGGTGTATTCATCCACAACGCTGCCGGTACACCGGTGCGTCTCGACTTCGATTCGCGCAGTCATGCGGGATCGAGCTTCAAGACGCGCAGTGAACAGCAGTTCAGTGGCCGGCTCATGACATCGGCGCACGGGGTGCGCCCGCTCAAGCTGCCGCTCCCCTCCAACATGCCCGCCGTCACTCTGGTGTTGCCGCGCGAGAACGCCGACAACGCCATGGTGCGCGACGTGAAGATGGCCTGGAAGTCGGATTGGTACGTGACCGTCAATGCGAGCGTGTTCACGGCCGCCACCCCGGCGCAGGCGCAGACGCAGCTGTGCAACACCATTGTGCATCAGCGCACGAGCGGTCTCGAAGTCCCCGACGCGGCCACCTGTGCGCAGATCTTCCGCCCCGTCGCGAATGCGTTCTACGAGGGGCGTGAAGATCTGCGCCCCGACCTCATCGACATTCATCTCGATGCCTTGCGTCAATGGGCCGATGCGGCCCCCGCAACGCGCGCGCCGCGCATTCTGTACGTGAACGTCACCAACCAGAACACCGCGACCACCAATGACTACGTGGCGGTGCGGCTGCGCCAGGGCGCGCAGCTTCCGGCGCCGCGCACGGCCGGGACTCCCGGCGGTCTGACGATCGCAACCGAACGCCCGCTGTACGTGCTGGGCGACTTCAACACCGTGAACTGGCGCCCCGCCGCGCTCATGGGCGACGCCATCACCTTCCTCTCCACGCCACCCAACCCGGGCATGATCTCCACCAACGCGGTGGCTTCATCGGTGCGCTGCACGTCGGGGAGCAGCGGCTGGTGTGATGGCTTCCAGCAGAATTTCGCACAGCGCCCCGCGCGCGAAACGTCTGTCAACGCCGCGCTGCTGGTGGGGCACTCCGCCACCAGCTGCGATCACTCGCGCGGCTGCGGCAATCCGGCGTACGGCGGTGGGCTCGAAAACCTCCCGCGCTTCCTCGAGAACTGGAACGGCGTGGTGTTCCGCTACAACGGCTCGCTCGTATCGCTCTATCGCAGCCGATTCGCGATGGGCTTGTGGGGCAACAACCTCAACCCCGGGTTCCCCGCCGGCAACTACTACTCGCCGCCCACACGGCAGTGGACCTTCGACATCAACTTCCGCTTTCCTGAGCGGTTGCCGCCTGGCACACCATCGGTCGGCACGGTCATCCAGACCGCCTTCCGTCCCCTCTACTGACCGCGACGCACCGATGCGTACCGTCAATCACTCTCCGGTGCGGCGCGCCGGATTCTCCATGCTCGAATTGCTCGTGGTGCTCGCCATCGTGGGCATCGGCATGGGGATGCTCCTGCCGCGCTTCCGCATCACGGAGTACACCACCGTACAGCTCGTGGGCACGCAGATGGCTCAGGACATCGACGTGGCCCGCACCCGCGCGCTGTCCACGCGCCAGGTGGTGCGCGTAAGCTTCGATCCCTCCGCGAAAAGGTACGGGGGCTATCTCGACCACAACGGTGACGGCGTTATCGCCGAATCGGCGGTCGAATGGCAGGCGCTCCGCGGTTTCGGCGAACGGACGCTCGATCAGGGCGTGATCTTCGGCCGCGGCAATGCCCCGCCGATTCCCGACAACGGAGCCGGTGGTGACATTACCTTCGCCGATGCACAGGTGGAGTTCGACACACGCGGCCTCGTGCGCCCCATGGGCAGTGGCGGTGTGGTCTATCTCGTGAAGGCGGGAAAGCCCAACGCGGTGGTCGCCGTGGCGGTCTCCCCCTCCGGCAACACGCGCCTGTGGACGTGGCGCGCCGAGGAGGGTTGGAAATGAGACGTCGTCTGACCCGCACGCGGCGTGGCTTTTCGCTCGTGTCGATGATGGTGGCGATGATCCTGCTGGCCGTTGGGCTTTCGTCGCTCGCCGGCGCGAATGCACAGACGGTCACCCTGCAGACGGTCGCCCAGAATCGCACCAACGCCATCGCCATCGCGCGCAGCTACGTGGAACAGCTGCGCACGCGTGACCCGTGGCTCGTGGCGAGCGAACCCGTGGTGCGCCTCTCCGCCGACGGTGTGCCGCAGGCCAACGGGCCTTATCTGCGCTCCGTCGTGGTGCGCGAACCGCGCAACAATCTCGTGCAGCTCGACGTGGTGGTGGACTATCCGCGGTCGGCGCAGCCGGTCAAGCTCACGACGGCACTCTTCCGTGGCAACGGCCTCTCGGGGGCGCGATGATCGAACGTCGACCGGTACACGGTGCGGTCGCGCGGCGTACGCGCCGCGGCTTCACGCTCCCCGAAGTGCTCATCGCCGTCACCATCGGCATGATCGTGCTGGTGGGCGCCGTCAATTTCTCCACGAGCAGCTGGAAAACCCGCCGCGGCTGGACGCTGCGCGAAACCGTGGACCGCGACGCCCGTTTTGTGGGGCTCTCGCTGGCGCGCGATGTACAGGAAGCGGGTATCGCCTTTACCAGCACGCCGGTGTTCGCCTCGGTCGATGCCGGCGGCGATACGCTGTCGGTGATGTCGGTGCCCTTCTCGCCGGCGGAGGCGCCGGTGTATCCCATCTACGACGATGGCGATCCGGCGCCGAACTACCCGCCGGGCGGTAACTGCGGGGCCACCTGCATCGAGTTCCAGCGGGTGAACGGCACTGTGGATCTCAATGCCGGCGACGTGGTGCGCCTTCAGGTGGGGTCCGTCCGCCGCTTGCTGCTGCTTTCGTCGGTCGCGCCCACGGCCAACAACCGCTTCCGCATCACCTTCCTGCCCACCAGGCGGCTGGTGAGCCGGCCGGCAGGGATCGACAGCCTGCTGCTCGCGCGCACCGGCACGAGCATCCAGAAAACCAATCTCGTGATGTACTGGCGTGATCCGGACAAACGCTATCTCATGCGCGCCGAACGCCTCGATCCCAGCGGGCGGCCAGTACCGGCGATGATGGCAAGCGAGGTGGACGCGTTCGAGACGCGCCTGCTCTTCACCTCCGGCGCCGAGCACCGCAGCTACAATGGGCTCGACGCAGATACCACGAACGATGGCAACGATGTGATTGGCGTGAAGATTCGCGCCAAGCTGCGCAGCCAGCGCACCGACCCCGCCGTGAACGGCGGGCAGCCGGTCTCGCGCTGGTACGAATGGCGAGTGGCGCCGCGAAATCTGCTGTACGAAAAGAGCAGACTCTAGCGAACGCCACTCACTCCGCGGCCGCGCGTTACTTCTTCTCGAAGTCCACCGTCGGCACGGCGCGCGCCGCGGAATCGGTCACTTCGAAGTACTCGCGCGCCTTCGCGCCCGTGGCCTTGGCCGTGAGCACCTGCGGAAACTTGCGGATGTACTCGTTGTACTGCCGCACCGCGTTGTTGTAGTCGGTGCGGCTCACGGCAATGCGATTCTCCGTGCCGGTGAGTTCGTCCTGCAGGCGCAGGAAGTTCTCATTCGACTTGAGCTCGGGATAGGCCTCGATCGCCACCGTCAGCCGCCCCAGCGCGCCGGTGAGCTGCTGATTGGCATTGGCCAGCTCGGCCGGATCCGATCCGCCCGGCTTCTGCAGCGCCCCCACCAGACCGGCGCGCGCCTGCGTGACCTCCGTCAGCACCTTCTCTTCCTGGGCCGCGAAGCCCTTGACGGTGCTGACGAGGTTGGGGATGAGGTCCGCGCGACGCTGCAGCTGCGCATCGATGTTCTGCTTGGCTTGCGCAGCCTGTTCGTCGTACGACTGGATCGAGTTGTAGCCACACGCGCCGAACGCAAACGGAAGGGCGAGCGCGAACAGCATCGCGCGACGACGGGACTGGCGAAGGAACGACACGGAAGACTCCTCGGATTGACCTGAATTGTTGGACGTGAAACTACTACGGACGTGAAAGCCCGGCGGTTACATCCTGCACACGCGTCACACGCCGTCCAGCGCATCGAGATGCGCCACCAGCGCCGACATCCCCCCGACATACCCCTCGAGCACGGTTTCGGTCTCGGCAGGTGAGAGGGTGCCCCCGCGCTTGAGCGCCACGACCTGTGCAAATGGGCGCGGGTCGAAGCCGCAATGCGCGCTCGCGGCGGTGATGACCTGCACCGCGTCACGCTGGGGCTGTTCACCGTGCAGCCGCATCACGGCGCGGAAGAGCACCAGCAGGGTGCTGAGGCTCGCCCGCAGCAGCTCCTGCTGCTTGGTGGTATCGGTCCCCGCCACCATCACGCCGCGGCGCAGGCGCAGCAGCTTCCCCATGCTCTCCTGCTCGAGCTGCAACCGCAGGTGGTCCGGGCGCACCGTGACGCCTTCCAGCGGCAGCGCGCCGTACAGCACGCGGTGCCGCTCGAGGATGTCGGCATACTCCATCGGAAAGATGTCGGCGGAGTTGCGCCACTCGTGCGTGGTCATCTCCAGCACCGGTGGATTGCCCGCCTCCGACCAGGCGCGCATGGTCTGCCCCAGCGCACGCATGGTGGCGAGCGGCAGCGCGGTACACAGTACCATCACGTTCACATCGGACTGCCCCGTGATGGATTCACCGCTGGCAGCCGAACCGTACAACACGACCGCCGCGAGCGCGTCGCCGTGCGACTGCTTGAGCTGCGCCACGAGATCGTCGAGCGACAGAGTGGAAGTGGCCATGGATTGCGTGATGGAATTCAGAGTGTGCAACGCACCGTGTGCGATACGCTGCCTGAGAAACTGCCCGGTCCGATACGGCTACCAGTCGGAGCCACCGCCGCCTCCGCTGAATCCCCCGCCACCGCCGAACCCGCCAAAGCCCCCGCCGCCAAATCCGCCGCCACCGAAGCCACCGCCCCCCCAGTGCGTACCGCCGGTGTAGATCGTGGGGCCCGGGATGGGAATGGGCAGGCACCCCACGCAGCCCCGGCGCCGGCGGCCCCCGAATGAACTCAGGACGAACAGCGCGATGATGATGACCAGCACCACCGGAAAACCACCGTCGCTTCCCCGGCTTCGCCGCGACCGCTGCGGCGCGCGCGGCTGCCCGTCGAGCGTCACGTTGAATGCGGCGGCGTAGCGGTCGGCCACCCCGAACGCGATCGACTCCAGCGCCCCCCCGTAGTCCTGAGCGCGGAAGCGGGGGGTCTGCTCACGACACAGCGCACCGGCCATGGCGTCGGTGAGGAACCCCTCGGCGCCCTGCCCCACCTCGATACGGCATCGGCCGCGTCCGTCGGTGGCGGTTTCCTTGGGCACCAGCAGGATCACCACGCCGGCGTTACGCGCCGCATCGCCGATCTTCGCGTCGGCACCAACCTTCCACTCCCGGCCGAGGCGGAGCGTGACCTCCTCCACGGGGCGGCCGCCCAGATCGGGGAGCGTGACCAGCACCATGTCGCCACGCGTGGCCGCGTTGAGGCGCAGCGCCAGATCGTTGAGCCTCGCCTCGACGTCGGGCGAGAGCACATTGGCGAAATCGTTGACGTACCCGACCGGCTGCGGAAGCGCCGGCGGCTGCGCCCCCGCCACGGCACCGGGACGCAGGAGCGAAAGGCACGCGGCAGCGACCATCAGGAGCCACGCCGCGGAAATCATGCGGGGTCTGCGTGCGATTTGGATCACAATGCAAGATAGTACGCGGTTCGCCGCGGATAGGTTCACATTGGCCGTCTGCGCGGATCCGCGCGGCGGCACCCGCGGGAGCCGCGGCCCGCCCGAAGGATCGGGCCAACGGGGTGCGCCAGCCGGGCCGGGGCGCTAGCGTTCATTCATGCCTCGCTTTTTTCCCGTTCTCCGCGCCGCGGCGCTGATCGTATCGCTCGGCGTTGCCGCCGCCTGCGGGCGGGCGGATGCCGCTGCCCGGAACAGCACCGCGGATGCCGCGGCGAAGCCCGGCGCGACCGGGTCGGCAACCCCGGCCGCTGCTGTCGGGTCGGAGAGCGCGGGGGCGCTGGCCTCGCCGACCCTCACCCCCGCCATGCGCGATTCACTCGCCGACGTGGCGATGATGCAGAAGGCCGACAAGAGCCGTCTGCTGGGGCCGGAGTCGGCGATGTGGGTCGTGATGATCAGCGACTTTCAGTGCCCCTACTGCAAGCAGTGGCACGATTCGTCGATGGCGAAGCTCAAGCGCGACTACATCGATCCGGGGAAGATCCGCTTCGCCTACATGCACTTGCCGCTGGAGAGCATTCACCCGCACGCACGTGCGCAGGCGCACGCTTCGCTGTGTGCCGGAGTGCAGGGACGGTTTTGGCAGTACGCCGATGCGATCTTCGACAACTTCGGGACCGCGAAGACGATGAGTGACGTATCACCGCTACTGTCGCGTATCGCGAAGGATCTCGAGCTCGACGTGGCCGCCTTCGACAAGTGCCGCGTGAGTGCGCCGATCTCGGCGCTGGTCGCCAACGACATCGCCCAGGCCAATCAGGCCGGGGTGCAGTCCACCCCGTCGTTCATCGTGGGGAGCTTCCTCGTGCAGGGAGCCATGCCGTACAACGATTTCCGCAAGGCCATCGATACCGCACTCGTGATGAACAAGGCACAGCGCGCCGCGCGCTGAACGCATCAAGGGGTCAGAGCCGTTGAAACGCTCCCCGCGGTCGTGAACGTCCTGCTCCGCACGCTCTACGCCGGCGCCACCACGCTGGCGCGTCTCGCCCCATCGCTTGCCCCCGCGTCGGAGAGCAAACTGTGGCGTTCCGTCCGCGCCCGCCGCGGCGTTCTGGAGCGCTGGGCCGCGCTGACGACTGCGCGCGATGCGTCGCGTGCCCTCGTGTGGCTGCACGCACCGTCGGTCGGTGAAGGACTGCAGGCCAGGCCCGTGGCCCACGCGTTGCGCGCCGCCCACCCCGAACTGCAACAGGCCTACTCGTTCTTCTCGCCGAGCGCCGAACGATTTGCGTCGAGTATTGGGGCGGAATTCACAGAGTATCTCCCCTTCGACGGCGCCTTCGAGGCGGACCGCCTGTTGTCGCTGTTGCGGCCGCAGCTGCTGGTATTCGTCAAGCTCGATGTGTGGCCCGTGCTGGTCGAGCGCGCCGTGGCGCG
>CAZNZG010000117.1:0-10543 GCA_964577455.1 uncultured Gemmatimonas sp.
CCCGACATCGCGCCGTTTCATCATGATCTCTACCGCGGCGTCGGCCATGGCCGCCCGTCGCACCTTCTCGAAGGCGCTGCCCACGAGCGCACTCCCCTGCCCGATCTGGCGGTACTGGGCCAGCGACAGAAACCGGGGGCGCAGCACACTGCACAGCGGCCGGTCGCCGAAGAACAGCCCCTGATCACGAAGCTGCTGGATCAACACCGCGTGCGATTCTTCCGCGAGCGCCGTATCCTGCAGCAGGTCGTGGTACCGCGCGAACGCTTCTGTGGACATGGCTACTTTGTGATTCCCGAAGAAACACCCGCGGTCAGCGTGGCGGTCCCTTCCGGCGGCGAGGTGATGATCGGCTGCCCCATCGGCGCCTCGGCGCGCGGTGCAGTCGCCAGGGTGATCGCCAGGTTCGCCATATGCTCCACCACCCAGTCGAAGTAGCTGGGCGTCAGCGAGTTGATGTCCATGTCCGGCGCCGGGTTCATGAAGTCGATGGCGTACGGCACGCCATCCTTCACCGCGAACTCCACCGTATTCATGTCGTAGCCCAGCGCCCGGCACAGCGTGAGGGCGTCACGTACGCACCGCGCCTCGAGCTCCTTGCCGAGGTAACCGGGGTCGGGGATGTAGCGGCGCTGCCCCGGATCGTAGGGCATGGGGAGCACATGCTCGCGCCCCAGCACCATGCAGCGCACGTAGGCGTCCCACTTGATGAACTCCTGCACCACCATCGTCAGCAGGCCGCTGTTGTTGTAATGGTGGATCAGCTCTTCCATCGTCTGGCATACATAGACGTCGCGCCAGCCCCCGCCGTGCGCATCCTTGAGCACGCAGGGGAACCCGATGTACTCCGCCACCCCGCGCCAGTCGAGCGGATACGCCAGGTTGCGTAGCGACTCCGAGTGGGAGATGCCCGGGATGTAGTCCTTGTTGGGCAGGACCATCGTGCGGGGGTGCGCCACGCCATGCTGAATGGCGAGGGTGGCGTCGTAGAACTTGTCGTCGGCCGACCACATGAACGGGTTGTTGACCACCGTGGTCCCCATGCGCGCCGCGTGCTTGAGGAAGGTGCGGTAGAAGCCCACTTCATGGCTGATCCGGTCGATGATCAGCGTATAGGGCACCGCCTGCCCCATCCGGGTCGCGTCGAGCTTGATGTACTCGGCCGTCACGCCGCTCTGGCGCCGGTTCACAGCTTCGAGAAATGCGGGGGGAAAGGACCATTCCCGGCCCACAAGCAATCCAATTCGGGGTTCGATCGCCACGTTGCAGCTCCGTTGCAGCTTCGGATGTGAATACGGAAGGAGGTGTTACGCCCGAGGCACTCGCCCCTCGGTACGTGACACCGCCCACTGCCGCCACTATGCGGTGACGCGCCGCCGTACGCCAGCCATAGTTGACGCCAGGCGGTATGGACCGGCGGACTCATGGCCCGACGTGTTTTGTCACGGCGGAGCACCCACCGACACGTGTTGGCAGTCCAGAGAAAAGCAGGTTTGTGATTCGCCGGCGTGTGGATAACCATCCCCCTGCCGCCGCAAAACGGCGGGGGATCACAGAGCCTCTTTTCCACACCACCTCGAGCCGAAGGTGATGCCGCGGTGGACACTTAGCGGGTTCTCCACACGCTTTCCCACATATATCGACAATGGTGTCAACAACTTAGCCTGCAACCGGTGTATTGCGTGGGCACTTGGATCGTCATAACATCCCCGCCCACCAACGACGCAACACACGTCGCGACGATGGTGATCACGTTCCTGCCCCCTCACGGAATAGAACTATGCACGTCGTCGCCGTTGACGCGCCAATTGGTCAGATGGAGCCAGCACCCATCACAAGCCTTGCTATCCACACGGATATCGCGGGAGACCGGCTCGAGGCGTTCTGGACGGCCGATGATCAGTACGTAGTGCGGGCGGAGGGCGCCGCTGGCGTCGTCTGGTACCGCATCGACACCGGGGAGGTGGCGGAAGACATCGACGCAACGGCGTCGATCGAGGCCAAGCGCGCCTTGGGCGCCTTGCTGGCCGACATTATCCCCCTCGGTGGGGGGCGCGTGGCGTTCCCGGTGGGGAGCACCGGTCGCCGTGTCTATCGGGTGTGGCGTGGCGCCAAGGGCGCCAACGGGAAGACTAGAATCCTGGGAGTTCGAGCTGCGCGGTCACGCCGCCTGCCAGCGTAACACCGGCAGCCTGCAACCACGCCAGCAACACGTCCTGCCCATGATCGCCCGCCATGGCCGACCGGGCTGCACTGAGGTGCAGTTTGAACTCGGCACTCACATCGGGGAGCGTCCGTCTCAGCACCGCGACCGTCAGCAGTTCGGTCGCGTCGGCCAGATGCCGGATGGCGAACTCCGTCATACGCGCGCGCAGCGCCGCCGCATTGAGGACGGGACCTTCCCCCGGCACCTCGTGCTCGGCCCGGCGCTCGCGGAAGGCGGCGAGACGGTTGCGGGTGGCCGACAGCATGGGGAGTTCATCGGCGGCGCTTTCCGGCAGCATGGCAACCGGAGCCCCCATGAGCCCCAGCCAGGCCATCCACAGCGTGCCGCGCGCGTACGGCTCCCAGGGTTCGGCGTCGAGGCGGTTCGCCGCCCGCTTCACGACGTCGGCCACGTGGGCCCGTGCCTCCCACCATCGCACGTAGCTCTCGGTCTGTCTGGCCACGAGGGCCAGCGCCCCGAGACGGAGCGCCCACTTGATGGCGGACTCCCCGTCATCGAGTGGGGGACGCAGGGCCGCCGTGCAGCGGAAGGCACGCGCGGCGCCGAGGGCCAGTACCGCCTGCGCCAGATCGCGCGCGGCACTGGGTGCCGGTTGCAGCGCCACCTCCAACTGTCCGAGGGCCGCGAGTTCGTAGGCGGTACCCAGCAGCGCCAGTCCGTCGGCAATGGGTTCGCCCAAGCCGTCGCCGGGCAGCAGCGCGGCGGCATCGGCTCGTTCGAGCAACAGGGCGCGCCGTTCGGCGGGAATGGCGGCGACAGCCCAATGCTCATCGAGCGTGGCTCTGGCCAGTTCGGCCAGGTCCCGCGCGGCGAGATCACGATCTGCAGCCGGTGTGAGGACGTGCATCCAGCCTCCGAGAGGGGAGAGCTCGAACGGGGTCCTGCAGGAAATCCAGCACCAACGAACGACCGGGCGGATCAGCTCGCGGGCTGACCGACCCAAGCGCCACACCAGCATGGGGTTATCCCGCATGCTGTGCACTGCCGTCACTGTCGCATTTATGTAACAGCTTGGCATCTGTCAAGAGGACTGTCGCGATTCTGTCCGCTCCAGGTGCCCTTTCCGAGGAAATTCCGTGGGATTTGAGTCGTCGCAGGTGGCACGCCGTCGTTTGGCCGCATTGGCAGCCACCAACGGTCGGATTCAGGAGGCACTCGCGCCGTCGCAGTTTCCGGGTCTGAGCGCCGCCCCGAAGGGGCGTGCCGATCGGCCCGAATCGACGCCCCTGCCTACCCCGAGTTCGGCGCTCGTACAGCATCTGGAGGGTCTGGCGCACGACATTCTCAACACGCCCGGCGCTGGTGGCGCCCTGATCGCGGCCTACGCCGCCCAAGCGCGTGCCCTGAGCATGGTGGTCGAGGCGGCCCGACGGGCCGGCTCAGGCCCCCTGCCCGCCTCGGTGCTCGCCGCCGCACAGGACGCGCTGACCACGCCGAGTCCGTTTCCGAGACCCATGGCGGGGTGATGTAGCCGGCAGCTGACGCCGTTCATCGACAACAAAAGACTCCCCGCCGCTCTCGCGATCCGTCCCCCCGGAACGGACACCGCGAGAACGGCGGGGAGTGTCTTTTGCTCCACCACCCTCCCTAGCTAGCGGTTCAAGGTCGCCGTATGTAATATTTTTCGTACATATTGTACGATATACAATTCTTCCCCCGGGAGTGACACATGGCCTCGATCCACCTCATGATCAGCCTCGGCATCGCGGTCACCCTCGGCGTCCTCGCCGTGGTTCACGCCCTGCGGGCCGCCCAACTCGACGTGTCGCCCTCCGGTGAAGCACTCGGCACCACGCCCCTGCAGCGGGTGGCGTGGGCGAGTCTTGTCGGGACCCTCGCCTTTGCCGGGCCCGGGCTCGGCGTGCTGCTCGTGGGCGGTATCGATCGCTGGAGCGTCAGCACGGGTCAGCGGCTGCTCGTGTCCGTGCTGGCGCTCATGGGCGTCGTGGCCGCGACCGCCCCGATCCTGCTCACGCGATGGGCGGCCAAGCGGGGGCGACTGATGCTCGATGAACGCGACCACGACGTGCTGCATCGGGCACCGGAGGCGCAATCCTGGGTCCTGCTTGTCACCCTCACCGCATGGACCATCGGGCTGACCGAACGGTTTTTCCAGGCGGGGGCGGTGCCCGTCCCCTGGGTCAGCGTCGCATTTCTGACCATGCTGGTGAGTTGGGCGCTTGCCCTGCCATTGGGGATCGTGCTTGGCTACCGGAGAGGCTGACCGATGCCGCGCGATGTGATGCTGCGCAACACCATCCGGCGCCTCCGGTTCGAACATGGCGAGATGACGCAGCAGGGGTTGGCGGAGCGTGTTGGCTGTACCCGGCAGACGATCATGCTCCTCGAGCAGGAGCGATACACGCCTTCGTTGGTGCTCGCCCTGCGCATTGCGCGGGTCTTCGCCACGACCGTCGACGCGATCTTCACGCTCGAGGAGCCCTGACCGCGTTACCCCTTGATCTCCACCTTCTTCTCCGCCTTGGGCTCCTCGAGCGTCTCCAGCACCTCGCGCCACGAGAACTTGTTGCCCTTGCCCAGCACGTAGTAGTCCATCCACGCCTGCTCCGACATGCTCTTCACGAGCCGGTTGCGGGGGTCGGGGATGCCGTGCGATGCGCCGGGATACATGAACAGCTCGGTGGGCACGCCCACACGCTTGAGCCCCATGTGCAGTTCCACACTCTGCGGGCTCGGCACGCGAGGATCGCCCTCCACCACGTGGATCATCGTGGGGGTCTTCGCGTTGCGGATATAGCGGATGGGTGACTGGCTCCAGTAGGCCTCGAAGTCATCGTACGGCAGCTTGTCACCGAGGTAATGCTGACGATTGCGCTGCACGTCGGACTGCGCGTACATCGAAATCCAGTTGCTCGTCCCGGCCCCGCTCGAGATGGCCTTGAAGCGGTCGGTGTGCGTGAGGATCCAGTTGCTCCAATGCCCACCGGCGCTCCACCCGAACACGCCCATCTTCGTACTGTCCACCATGCCCTGGGCGATGAGATGGTCCACCCCGGTCATGATGTCCTGGTATCCGGGGTCGAAATAGTTGCCAACGATACCGTTCTTGTGGGCCTCCCCGTAGTTGGTGCTGCCGCGGTAGTTGGGCATCAGCACCACCCAGCCCCGCCCGGCGTACGCCTGTGCGCCGTAGCCACCATTGAAGCTGAGCAGATCAGCGGCGGCGGGGCCGCCGTGAATGGCCACCAGCAGCGGATACTTCTTCCCGGGCTCGTAGCCCACGGGCTTGAGCAGCACGCCCCCGACCGTCTTGCCATCCTTCGACGTCCAGCTGATTTCGGTCTCCTCACCGAGGGCGATCTGCTCGCGCACCCACGGGTTGGGATCGGTGAGTGGCGTCCACGCCGCCCGCTTTGGCAACTCCGCCAGAGACGCCACCGTGTAGTGCGACGGCGGCGTGACGGGGTCGCTGTAGTTCACGAGGAACCGCTTGCTGGTTTCGTCCTGCGACACGGTCAGCACGCCCTGTACCGCCGTGATCGGCTTCGCGGTGCCGCTCGCAACATCGAGCGCGAAGAGCTGCTGCGTGGCCTTGACCCCCTCGTTGAAATAGATCGTTCGGCCATCGGCCGACCAGAAGTCGATCGTATTGTCGCCATCGAAGTCGCCGATCTTGCGGAACGTCGCCCCCTTCGCCGCCACGTCACGCACGTACACGCGACGGTTCTTCATCGTGTAGCGCGTGAGGTCGTCCGATGCCGAAAAGGCGATCGTCCTGGAGTCGGGGGAAAAGCTGAGCGGGCTCTCCGAGATCTCCTCGTTGGCCGTGAGCCGCTCGACGGTGTTCCCCTGCGTGTCGAGCAGGAACACGTCGGCGTAGATCCCTTCCTCGGTGATGTTGCGCTTGTAGCGGTTGTTGGGGACCGCGTTGAACCCCACGTACCGTGAATCGGGGGAAATGGTGAAGCCGGCCACCGCCATGCTCGTGTCGCGCGTGAGGCGCACACTGGGGTATCCCGCCGAACGCAGGTCGAGGGCCCACAGCGAGACCGTGGGAGTCGCGGCGTTGCGCACATTCACGGTGAACTTCTTGTCGCGCCGGAGCTTCTCGTCGGTGTCGACGGTATCGGCGCTGGTGTAGTAGATGCGCGCGTCGTTGGGCGCGATGCGCCAATCCCCCACACCCGTCGCGTGCTTGGTGAGCGTAGTGGGGGTGAGGTAGTCGAGGGCGGTACCGGCTTCGATCGCACTCACCGCGAGCGCATACAGCTGCTCCTCCCCGGCCTTGCCGCTCCGGTACACGAGCCACTGGCCGTCCCGGGTGAACTGGTAGTTCGAGACGCCTTCGCGCGCGCTGGTGATGCGGCGCGCTTCGCCGCCGTCCGGGCGCATGGCGAAGAGCTGCTGCTGATTGGCGCTCGCGGCCGGCGCCTCGCGGTTGCTGCTGAAGACGAACCACCCGCCCTTGGGCGCCCAGCGCGGGCTCCCCTCGTTCTTTGCGGTCGTGAAGGTCAGCTGCTTCGTGCTGGGGAGACCGCGATCGGTGGCAACGACATAGATGTCGCTCTGGCTCGTGGCCTCCTTCCAGTCCGGCGTGGTGAGCACGTACAGCAGCTGCTTGCCGTCGGGCGAGAGCGCCGGAGCCCCGGCACTGCGGAGACGCTGCTGGTCGAGGAAGGTCATCGGGCGCTTGGCGGCGCCCTGCGCCTCGAGTGACGCACTCCAGACCAGGGTGATCGTGACCGGCGCGACCAGCGTGGCGGCCAGGCGAGAGGAAAGTCGATGCGACATCGGGCGCATTCCGGGTAGAGGGACGGACGGGTATGGCACGGCCTGCAGGAATGTCGCGCGCAGCGACGGGTCGCAACAGACTGACGTGGGTCGCCGCTTCGTGAGGAACGGCTCGTCGGGGGCACGGCGCAACGCCCCAACTCCCCCTTGCCCTGTGACGGCGCCGGCGGCAAGCTGCCCACATGCACACGCGCTTCCCCTCTCTCTGCGGATCAGCACGCGGCGTGGCCGCCGTGCTCCTTGCCGCCATCGCGCTCGAGGCTCAGGCCCAGCGTGCCCCCCGCTCCGCGTCACCGGCCCCCGGTCGCCCCGCCTACGACCCCGCCCTGTACTCCGACGGCACGAAGACCAACCGGGCCTTCAAGTCGCTCAAGTGGCGCCTCGTGGGCCCGTTCCGTGGTGGGCGCTCCACCGCGGTGACCGGTGACCCCACGCGGCCGCTCGTCTTCTACTTCGGTGCCGTGAACGGCGGCGTGTGGAAGACCACCAATGCCGGCGCCTCGTGGACCAACATCACCGACGGCAAGACGGATCTCTCCAGCGTGGGCGCGATTGCCGTCGCGCCGAGTGACCCGAACGTGATCTGGGTGGGGAGCGGTGAGGGGAAGCCGCGCGAAGACATTACCTACGGCACGGGCGTCTACCGCAGCACCGACGGTGGTGAGACCTGGACACCACGCGGGCTCGCCAACACGCAGCACATCACGAGCCTGCGCGTGCACCCGTCCAACCCCGACGTGGCGTATGTGACCGCGCTCGGTCACGCCTTCGGGCCCAGCCCCGACCGCGGCGTGTTCCGGACGACCGACGGCGGCGCCACCTGGAAGAAGGTGCTGTTCGTGGACGACAGCACGGGCGCAGCGGATCTGTCGATCGACGTCACCAATCCGCGCATCCTCTACGCGAGCCTGTGGAAGTTCCAGCGCACTCCGTGGGGCATGAACGCCGGCGCGGGGCGCAGCGGACTCTGGAAGAGCACCGACGGCGGCGATACGTGGACCGAGCTGACCTTCAACCCCGGCATGCCGAAGGGGCTGATCGGCAAGATCGGCGTGAGCGTATCCCCGGCCAACGGGCAGCGCGTGTACGCCAACATCGAGGCGCAGGACTCGCTCGGTGGCGTGTTCCGCAGCGACAACGGCGGCGCCACGTGGACGCGCACCAACAGCGACCAGAAGTTCGTGGTGCGTCCCTTCTACTACATGAGCATCACCGCCGACCCGATGAACGAGAACACGGTCTACGTGATGAATCTGCAGGTGAGCCGCAGCATCGATGGCGGCCGCACCTTCAGCACGGTGCGCGTCCCGCACGGCGATACGCACATCATGTGGGTGGACCCGAAGAACCCCGACCGGCTGATCAACGGCAACGACGGTGGGGCGAGCATCTCGCTCGACGGCGGCCGCACGTGGAGCGCGCAGGACAACCAGCCCACGTCGCAGTTCTATCACGTCACGACCGATCAGTCGCAGCCGTATCGCATCCTCGGCGCGCAGCAGGACAATACGACGGTCAGCATCGCGCACCGCTCGGACCGCGGCACCATCACCGAACGAGACTGGTTCCCGGTGGCCGGCTGCGAGAACGCGTATATCGCCGTGGACCCGCGCAATCCTGACGTGACGTTCGGCGGCTGCTACATGGGCCAGCTTTCGCGACACGACCGCAAGACCAATATGCGTCGCGACGTGTCCGTATGGCTCGGCAACTACGACGGATACGCCGTGGCCGACGTGCCGCAGCGTTTCCAGTGGACCTTCCCCATCCACTTCTCGCCGCACGATCCCGACGTGCTGTACACGGCGTCACAGTATCTCTGGCGCTCGCGCAACCAGGGGAGCAGCTGGGAGAAGATTTCCGGTGACCTCACCCGTCACGACCCGGCCACGATGGGACGCAGCGGCGGCCCCGTGAGCGGCGACATGACGGGCACGGAATGGTACGCCACGATCTTCGCGTTTGCCGAATCGCCGGTCACCAAGGGCGTGCTCTGGACCGGCAGCGACGACGGGCTCATCCACGTGTCACGCGACAACGGCACCACGTGGACCAACGTGACGCCCAAGGCCTTCGGCGCCTTCACGCGCGTATCGATCATCGAGGCGTCGCCGTTCGAGGCGGGCACCGCGTACGTGGCGGCCAACCGCTACCAGCAGGATGATTTTGCCCCGTATCTGTTCAAGACCACGGACTACGGCGCCACCTGGATACGCATCGACGACGGCATCCCCATGGGGTCGTACACGCGCGCGATCCGCAGCGACATCAAGCGCAAGGGGCTGCTCTTTGCCGGCACCGAGACGGGCGTGTACGTGTCGCTCAACGACGGCGCGAGCTGGGAGCCGCTGCAACTCAACCTGCCGCGCGTGGTGATTCGCGACCTCCGCGTGCACGACAACGATCTGATCGTGGCCACGCACGGCCGCGCCTTCTGGTCGCTCGACGACATCTCGATGCTGCGCACGCTGAGTGAGCAGGTCACGGCCAAGTCGGTGCACCTGTTTGCGCCGGCTCCGGCCGTGCGGTGGGTAAGCGGTGGCGGGAGTGGCCGCGCGTCGCTCTCGGCCGGCGCCAACCCGCGCTACGGGGTGAATGTGGACTACTGGCTCAAAGAGGCGCCGACCTCCCCGATCTCTCTGCAGATTCTCGAGCAGGGCGGCAAGGTGATCTGGACCTTCACGAGCACCGGTCCCGCGAAGAAGGACAGCACCGGCAATCCGGCCGCCGACTCCGCGGCGGCCCGCATCCGCAGCACGCAGAACGCGGAGGCGCTCGCCTACGACGCTGCGGATTCTGTGGTGCATGCGCGCGCTGGTGCGAACCGCTTCACCTGGGATCTGAGCTATCCGGCGCCGAAGACGATCCCGGGCGCCATCGTGGATGATGGATCGACCGATGGCCCGACGGCGGTGCCGGGTGACTACGCGGTCCGCCTGATCGTTGGGAAGGACACCCTGTCACACCCGTTCACGATCCGCCCAGACCCGCGGGTGACGCTCACGGCGGCCGAGTACCGGGCGCAGTTCGATGCGGCCAACACCGTGGGGGCGCGCATCACCAGCATCACGGAAACGGTGCTCCGCATTCAGGATCTGCAGCGACAGCTCGACGAGCGCGCGCGGCAGGCTGGTTCGCAGGTGTACGCGAAGGAGGTACGCGAGGCATCGAGCGCGCTGCGGAAGAAACTCGAGGCGGTGCGCGCGGAGATCTACGAGGTGTACACCAAGGCGGATCAGGCCACGCTCAACTACCCGATCAAGCTGTACCAGATGTTCATCACGCTCAACTCGCAGGTGCTCGAGGGCACGAACCCGCCCACGAAGCAGCACGGGGAGATCGCGAGCGATCTGGGTGGCAAGTTGGACGTGCAGCTCAAGACGCTGCAGGGGCTCGAGGACAAGGAGCTGAGCGAATTCAACGCGCTGCTCTCCAGGCTCGGCGTGCCCAACGTGTTCGTGCCCAAGAAGCCGATCGGCTGACGGTCTGGGTCTTGGTCGGGGCTGGTCCGGTTCGCGGGAGTCGCCTGGGGGCTCCCGCTCACCCCGGTCGCGACTTGCTTCG
>CAZNZG010000118.1:0-10536 GCA_964577455.1 uncultured Gemmatimonas sp.
CGTAACCCCTTTCACCACAATGCTTTCTGTCTAACTGTCCACACTGAGCGCAGCCACGTGGCTGCACTTCGCGCAATCGCTGGCATGCAGGTTGCGCTAGAGGGGAGCACCACGGGAGCGCCAGCTCCGGTGGCTGCGGTACGAGCCGAAGCCGGCAGACGACCTCAGACAATCCGGAATCCCTTCTCGCCATGCTAGATCGTCTCGCCACGCGCACCGCCTTCTGGGGTACGCTCTCCATCCTCTCCCTCCTCACGATCGCCATCTCGACCGGTGCGATGGCGATGCCCAGCTTTGTGGCAGCGGCCCCGTTCCTGTCGGCGCTGGCCCTGCTCGTGGCGATCACCGGGTGGCGGCTCCTGCATCGCGAGCTCCTTCGGCGGATGCAGAACGACGAACTGCTGCAACTCCGCATGCGTCGCCTGCACGACGCCATGCACGCCAGCATGGACGGACTCCTGCTCCTTCGCACGCTGCGCGACCGGCAGGGGGACATCGTGGATTTCGAGATCGCCGAGGCCAACGGACGGGCGGCCTCGCTGCTGTATCGGAAGGAGACCGAGGTGACCGGGCTTCGTCTGCGCCGTGACTTCGGCAGCCTGGGCGTCCAGATGTTCGAGCGCTATCGCGACGCCGTCACCTTCATGCACCCGGTGAACGAGGCGGCCCGCACCGACCGGCGCGTGCTGAACGCCAGCTGGGTGATGCACCAGGCCACGCCCACCACCGATGGCATCGCCGTCACCTTGCGCGACATCTCCACGGAGAAGCGGGAAGAAGCGCGCCTGCGCAAGGCGAGCTACACCGACGATCTCACGCGTCTCCACAACCGCCGCGGTTTCATGGCGCTGGCCGATCAGCAGCTCCGCGTGGCGCGCCGGCACGGCAAGGACAGCGTGGTCCTCTACGTGGACCTGAACGGCTTCAAAGAGCTCAACGACACGTACGGGCACGCCGTGGGTGACAAGGCGCTCGTCGAAGTGGGCCGTCTGCTGCGCAGCACGGTACGCGAATGCGACGTGGTGGCGCGCCTCGGCGGCGACGAGTTCACCATCCTTGCGCTCGACGCCGACGGGACCGGCGCACGCGTCATCCAGAAGCGCATCGAGGATGCGCTGCAGCAGCTGAACACGCGTCACGCGCTGCCGTGCGCGATCGGTCTCACGATCGGGCACACCCGGGTGCGTCCGTCGGATCCGGCCGGGATCAGCGAACTGCTCTCGCGAGCCGACCAGCTGCTGTACGCCCGCAAGCGCCGTCGGGCCCTCGCCGCGAACATGGGGAGCAACTCGCCGGTGCGTGCACCGCGCCGTACGCCACGCACCGTACCGGCCGTTCCGATTCCGCCCCAGGTGGCGGCGGTAGCCATCGCTGCGGCACGCTCGCTGGCCACGACCGGCACCCCGGCGGCCATGATGCCGACGACCATGCCCACGATGGGATTGCCGGCCATGATGCCCACGACGATGCTCGCCACGGACCACGGCGCTACCAGCCCGGCGTGACCTCGGTGGTTTCGTCGTCCTGGACCGCCTCGATGAGACGGCGCCACCACGGACGTTGATCTTCCGCGCGGCGTGTCGCCCGAACCACCTGGCGCCACGCCGCGCGCATTTCCTGCGCATCGGCCCATCGGTCTTCGACGCGCTGCGCCAACCCGCGCGCAATCCAGCTGCCCAGCTCTTCAGGGAAGCCGTCCTGCATGAGCTGTTCGGGAAGCGAATCGGAAAGCTGTCGCGCCAGAATCTGTTCCGGCCCACCATCACCGAACGGCGCCCGGCCCGTGAGCACGAAATACACGATGCTCGCCAGCGCATAGCAGTCGGTGGCCGGCCCCTGGGCTTCGCCCAACAGCTGTTCGGGCGCGGCGAACGACGGAGTGCCCGACGTGCCCGCCTTTTCGTCACCCAGGGCGTAGGCGATGCCGAAGTCACCGATGCGCCACCGGCGGTAACGATCGATGAGGATGTTCTCCGGCTTGAGATCGCGATGGATGATGCCGCTGGTGTGCGCAGCGTGCAGCGCCTCCAGCACCTCGTCCACCTGCGGAGCGATCTCTTCGAAGGGTCGCGGCCCGCTGCGTGACACGAGATTCGCCACCGAGCCGCCTTCGGCGAGCTCCATGGTATACCACACCACGCCGCCGCGGCTGTCGCTGTCGTAGATCGGCACGATCGCGGCGTGCGCGAGCTGCGCGGCCAGTCGCGCTTCCCGACGGAAGCGCGCCACGGCGATGTCGTCGCGCGCGATATGCGGATGCAGCACCTTGATCGCCACTTCGCGCGACAGGGACAGGTCGCGCGCACGCCACACGCTGCCGAACTGCCCCTTGCCGAGCGGCGCGAGGATCTCGTAGTCGTCGGCGGTGGCCCAGCGCAACCGTCCCTCGGCGGAGTCGAGCGTTTTCGGCAGTTCGTCGCCCTCGGGGGCGATCATGACCGGCCGCACCGACACGTTGCGATCGAGTTCGCGCAGCATCGTGGCAATGCTGGGATACCGGTCGGCCGGATCGGGCGACAGCGCGCGCTCGAGCACCGTCGCGAGTGCCTGCGGACAGTCGCTGCGCAACAGGGCAAGCGGTGGCACATCCCGCTCCGGCGGTGTCTCGCCGGTCAGCATCATGAACAGCATCGCCGCGAGCTGCCACTGATCGCTGGCGGCCGTCGGCTTCCATTCACCGGCGGCCCACTCCGGGGCCCATGGCGTGAACGCCGGATCCGGAATCAGCCCGGCCGGTCGCTGTTCCCTGGGCAGCACCCATTCCCACCCCAGCAGCCACAGTCTCCCGCCGGGCGTCAGCCAGACCGTACTGGCCGACATGGCGCCGTGCGCGGCAGCGGTATCGTGCAGGTAGGCCAGTGTGCTCCCGGCCTCACGGAGCACCTGGAACCCCACCTGAATGGACTCCGGCCCCAGCCGCGAGACGCGCGAATGCACGGTTTCGCCGCTGATCCAACGGCGCAGATAGCCGGGGCCACGGACACTGTCCTGGTTCGAGGCCCAGTAGTGATACGTCGTGGGGATGGACGGGTGGTTGCGATGTGCAAGCGCCCGCGCCTCTGCCCGCAGCCAGTCGGCGTGCGACGGATCGGGGATACTCACCAGCGACAGCGACCGTCCCAGGGCGTCGACCACTTCCTGGTAGTGGCGATGCTCCCGCATGATGGCTTCAGCGCCCCACGACCAGCCCGGCGGCAGCTGCCACGACTCCAGATGCGGCGGCGGCGATGCCGTGGGAAACTGGTCCGTGGTGGGAGCGATATGGGCCATACTCAAGCTTAACGTCCAAGCTCGCCCAATGCTTCCCGCACGGGGGCTCCCGCCCGGGGTAGCATGATGCGCACCGTCGTACCTGCGCCCACCGTGCTCGTGAGCCCTACCGTACCACCCCACCCCTCGATGAGTCGGCGGCTGATGGCAAGGCCGAGCCCGCTCCCGCTGGTACGGGTGGAGAAATGCGGTTCGAACACGTGCGGCAGTACGTGCGCCTCGATTCCACCGCCGTCGTCGATCACCTCGAGCGTGATGCGCCCATCCGCTGCACGCCCACGCACCGTGACCGTGGCCGCGCCGGCCAACCGGGCATTTTCGAGCAGGTTGATCAGCACCTCACGCAGTTCGTCCCGCTGCGCGAGGGCCTCGAACGATACGCCGTCGGGGAGATCGCGCACCCACGTCACTCGCTGCCCCTGCTCGGCGTGATCGCCGAGCTTCTCGAGAGCCACCACGTCGTCCACCACGGCGCGCACATCCACCGAGGTCGCCGGGGCGCGCTCCGACGGGGCGGTGCCGTAGCGGCTGAAGGCGCGCGCGATTTCGTCGAGATGATCGATCTCCTCGAGCACGCGCCCCACATTCGTATCGAGAATCTGCGCGAAGTCTCCCCGACCATCGCGATAGGCACGCCGCAGGTGCTGGACGCCCAGCCGGATGGGCGTGAGCGGATTCTTGATTTCGTGAGCCACCTGCCGTGCCATCTCCCCCCACGCCAGCACACGCTGCGCCGAGGCGAGCTCGGTGATGTCATCGAGCGTGAGCACGGCGCCGCTGGGCAGACGCGTGAGCCGCGCCTGCAGTTGACGGCCCCTCACGGTCAGCTCGAACGCCACTTCCTCGTCGCTGCCGTCGAGAAACGCCCGGCACTCTCGCACGAGGGGCAGCAGCGTGTCGGGAAGCATGTCGAGCGACGCATCGGCCTGCTGCACCGGCGCGTTCAACAGGGCGACGGCGCGCGGATTGGCCAGCGTGATCGTGCCGGTGCGCAGCATGGCCACCACGCCGCTCGCGACGTTCTGCAGCACCGCGGCGGTCCGGCGCTGCGCGGCTTCGAGTGCGGCGCGACTGGTCTCGAGGTCACCCGCCATGCGGGTAAAGGCGCGGTACACCGGCGCGAATTCGGTGGCCGGTGCCGTACCCAGCCCGGGCGCCGGGCGCCCCGCCGCAATGGCGAGCGCCGCCTCGCGCAGTGTGCCGACCGGGCGCGCGAGAGCGCGTGCCGCCACACCGCTGGACCAGATCGCGGCCAGCGCCCCCAGCATCGTGGCAAACAGCACGAGTACACCAAGATCCTCGCGCCGCTCGTCGAGTGCGAACTCGTCGCCACGTGCCGGTGTGGCGAGCACCACGGTGGCACGCTCCGTCTCTGCCGTACGCACCAGCTGGCGGTAGCCCACCAGTGCACGGGTCGCACCGGTGATCACCCGACGCGTGGCGAAGATGTCGTCGCTGCCGAAGTCGTCGGGGGTGAGTGTGACGGGCAGCACTCGCCCGAGGGGCGCGAGCGCATCGAGCAGGGGATCGCTCGCACTCGCCAGCAGACCGTTGCGATACAGGAACAGCGGGGCGCCGGTACTGGAACGCCCCGCATCGAGCGCCCGCTGCCCCTGCTCCGCCGCCGCCACGCGCAGGGTTTCGCGCACGAGCAACTCACGGGCCGCTCGGTCGTCGTCCTGCAACCGGTACCAGGCCCACAGGGCGAAGATCGCGGCCGGTGCGATGAAGAAGCCGAGCAGTGCACCGCTGAGGCGCACGCGATACGAGCGTGACCAGCGCACGCGGCGCACCGTGAGCAGCCGCGTGAGCGCGCCGTCGGCCAGCGCCGTGACGGCCCAGAGCAACATCACCACCGCCACGTCGAAGAGCACGAGGAGCGCGCCGCGCGGCAGCAGCAGATCGACCCCACCGAGTTCCACCTCGACATGCACACGGCTCACGTACACCGAGTCGCCCGCGACGCCGTCGCCGTGCAGCGCGTTGCCGCGCCGCCGCCAGGCGAGTTCTGGCGAAGCCGCATCACCGGGCTGCGCCGCGCCGAGCGCCAGGCGATACGGCGGATCGGCGCTGCGCGTGCCGGTCACCCCGGTAAAGGCGGAAAACGGGTCCACCGGTTGCAGGCTCGTGCGCGGCGGCACCGCGATCGTGGTCACCACCCCGTCAGGCGCGGGAACCGCGGCGAGCAGCAGTCGCGTGAGGCCATCGCGCGCCTCACGGATTTCCACCACCCCCGTTTCCCGAGCCAGCAGTGCGAGATAGGCCTGGGCGCCCACGGTATCGGCGACGGGAGCGAGTTCGAGCACGGACACGGCCGAATCGAGCGACGCCGGTGTCCACCGCGCGAGGCGTGCGGCATACCCCGCGCGCGCCAGTTCACTGCTCGCGAAGCGCCGTAGCAGCACGTCGCTGGTGCGCACGGGGCGCACTTCGTCACGCAGACTGATCGCGAAGCGCTCGAGCAATCGCTGCGCATCGAGATCGCTTTCCCCGATGCGGGTGATGTCGTGCTGCGCGAGCGCGATGCGGGCGCGGACCGTGGCCCCCCAGGTGAGGGTGGCGGCGCCGGCGCCGGCCACGACCGCTGCCGCGGCCACTTGGGACAGGCCGCGCCGTGTGAGCGCCAGCGAGGCGATGGCGAGCACCCATAGTGCGGGATACCAACCGGGCCATGCGCCGGGAGCGTCCCACAGGACGGGGGCGAGCACGCCGGCCGCGAGTGCCACGAGCACCGACAGCGCCGGCGGAAGTCCGCGACGAGCCCCGAGCGCCGTTTGTCCGGCAGCGGCCGCCACGAGCAGCACCGTGACTCCCACGAGGGCCAGACCGAGTTGCCACGCGATCCAGAGCGAAAATCCGGCGCCGGTCGGGGGCACGGTGATGCCACGGGCGAGGTCACGCAGGAGGAACGGCCCCCCCACCGCACCGGACAGCACCAGCGTCACCGCCAACACGCGCGAGGGGCGCTGCAGCGTGGCCCGCAACGCGAAGAGCAGCACGGCCAGCGCGAGCGCCGCCGTGACGATCAGGGCAGCCACGGTGGAGGTGAGTGGTCCACCCATGGGCGCGAAATAGCTGCGTGGATCGAACAACCCCGAGATGTTCGAAAGGCCCGCCAGAGGCGTCATCGCGACAGCCAGCAGCACCGTGAGCGCCGCACCGATGCGCTCGACCGTACCGGCCGGGCGACGCCACGCCACGACGAGAAACGCCAGGAGGGCGAGGGCGAGCGCGACCCCGATGCGGGCGCGGGCGCGCTGTTCGAGCGTAAGGCGCGTTTCGCCCTCGGTGTACGTCGTGGCGTGCACACGGGCCAGGGTGCGCGCGCCGTCGCGCACCAGCACCGCCGTCTCCCCGCGCTCCACATGCACGCTGTCGGGGGGCTCGATGCGCGTATGCGCCACATCGATGTTGCCCGGCAGCGTCTGCAGCAGGGTGCGCGTGAAGCGGTCGGCCGGTGGGGCCGAGGTGACGAGCGCGGTGGCCACGAACTCCACCTCACCCGTCACCGAGCGCGCCCGTGCCACGATCGAGGTGTGAAAGGGCCCATCGACGATCCCGAGCCCCGGTGTGCCGCGGGCGGCGATCGGGGTATGCGTCTGTCCGGCGCGGGCGATCAATTCGCCGCGCCGGAACACGAGCAGCGCCGACTCCACGTCGGGCGCGAGCGGCGGCACGATCCCGAGTGGCTCCCCCGCGAGGGCACGCGCCACGAGCCCTGAATCGACCGACGCCACTTCGACGGTACTCCGTAGCGACCACGCCGTTTCCGTCACGCTCTCCGCCACCCGCCGGGCCCGGTCCTCACGCTCCTGAGCGGACCAGTCCGCCCACCGGTCGCGCACCGAGACCAGCGTGGCCGTGTCGCTGCCGGCCATGAGGCACGCCACCGACAGCGCGGCAACGGTCGCGAGCGCGAAGGTGCGCGGAGCGCGCACGGCGGGAAGACACCAGGCGGCAGCGAGCGTACCGACGACCGCCGCCGCCAACCGCCCCCACCCCGGCTCCTGCAGCCAGAACGCCAGCGACACCAGCCCGACGGCAGCGCTGGCGACCCATGCCATCGGCCACCTGCTCCCTGCGCCCTGCTCGGCGACGGCGGGAGGAACGATGCCGGTGCCGGCAGCGGCAGTGGACTCGGCGGGGGTTGAGCGGCGGAAGCGGGCAAGCATCGCCCCACAATACCCCCAAGGGTTCCCCGAGGCGACGGCCCGGCGATCCCCGGGACCCAAATTGGCTATCTTTCGTGGATGCCCCGTCCCCCCTCGTTCGCAACCCGTTGCCCGGAGACCGCCGGAAGACGCCACGCGTTCGCCTTCTGTCTCCTGCTGACGATCCTCCCCGTGCCGACATGGGGCGAGGTACCGCACGGAGATTACCGGGCCCCGAGGTCGCCGGCTAACCGGGCGGCACAGCCGGTGCGCCTCGACGTGGGGAGCTTCACCGTACTCACGAACGGCCAGCGCGTAGGACGCGAGCAGTTCTCGGTACAGCAGGTCACCACCAATGAGGGGCCCACGATCGAGGTGCGTTCGGAGTCGGCGATCGCCGATCGCCGCACCGCGATGCGGCTAGAAGTCGACTCGGCGGGTACGCCGTTCCGCTACTCCGTGGAGGAACGCCGCGGGGCCGAGCAGACGTTGCGTCTGGGAGGGCAGCGGGTGCGTGGCCGTTTTGCCACGCTCGCGCGCAGCGTGAACGGCGAGTCGGCCCGCGAGTACCTGCTGAGGCCGGGCGCCGTGGTGGTGGAAGAGGACGGTCTGGTGCAGCACACGCTCCTGGTGCGCGGCCGCGCGCTGACGGTGGGTGGCGGCATCACCCTCCCGTCGCTCACGCCGGTGGCCAACGCGCAGGGGGCGGTGCGCGTCGTACTCGAGGCGGTCAACGACGTGGTCGTCATCGCGGGAGCGCGTCGCGCGGCTCAGCGGTATCGCATCGTCACCGCCAGCGGTGAGGTCCGCCTCGTGTGGGCCGAGCGGGACGGACAACTGCTGCGCATCAGCATCCCATCGCGTGGGCTGGAAGCCATCCGTGACGATGTCCCGCGCTGAAGCCCATGTGTTGGTGGCGGATTCCGAACCGCTGCCCATCGATCTGAAACCATCGGTCAGGGGATGCCGTACGCCCCCCTGTCCCTCTTCTTTTCCTCGTCTCGTCCCCATGAAACTTTCCGTGAGACCCCACGTGCTCGCGCTTGCGATCGGTGCAGCAGCCGGCCTCAGTGCCCCGGCGCTTGCCGTCGCCCAGTCGCCGTCGCCTGCTCAGGGAAATGTCCTGACGTTGACCGACGCCCTCACGCTGGCGCGTCGCAACAACCCCACGCTGCAGAACTCCGTCAACGCACGTCGTACCGCGGCGGCCAATGTGCGGGCAGCCAACGGCGCGTTCCTTCCGAACGTGAACACCAGTTTCGGGGGCGGCTATCGCGAAGGCCGTCAGACGTTCTTCCAGGGTCAGGGCTTCGGTTCCACCAACGATCAGCTCTCCACCGACGCCAGCGCCTCGGCCAGCCTCAACCTCTCGCTCGGTGCGGTCAACGACCGCCGCGCCATCAAGGCCGAGCAAGACGCCACCGAGTCCGATATCGCCGCCGCCGAACTGGCCGTGCGCAATAACGTGACCACCCAGTATCTCACGGCGCTCCAGGCACAGGCCAATGCCGTGCTGCAGGACACCCTGCTGACCACCACGACGGCGCAGCTGCAGCTGGCTCGCGCACGCCTCCAGGTGGGCTCCGGTACGCAGCTCGACGTGCAGCGCGCTGAAGTGGCCGACGGACAGCAGCGGGTGGCGTCGATCCGGGCGCGCAACACGGCGCAGGTCGAAATCGTCCGCCTCTTTCAGCAGATCGGCATGACGCCGGTGGCCGGCACCACGCTCGACCCCAACCTCCCGGCCCCGCCGGCGCTCGAACTGCAGGCCGTGCTCGACATGGCCAAGCGGGCCAATCCGGCGCTCGAGGCGTTCAAGCTCCGTGAGGAGTCGGCGCGCCGTCAGGTGTCGTCGGCCAAGAGCGGGTACTACCCGGCGCTCTCTCTGCAGGCCGGTGTATCCGCGTTCACCAACCGCTTCACCAACACCGGTCAGCTGATCACGCAGGCGCAGAACGGCGCGATCAGCACGCGGAACTCTTGCATCCGGTCCGAAGAGGTGCGCGCCCTCCTGCAGCTCGCCAACAACCTGGCCCAGTGCGAAGGGATCACCTTCACGCCCGCACAGGAAGCGGCCATCCGAGACGCGCAGAGCAAGTATCCGTTCGACTTCACGCGCAACCCGTACAACATCTCGGCCAGCCTGTCGCTCCCGCTCTTCAACGGCTTCCGCCGTGAACAGCAGATCGAGCAGGCGCAGGTCCAGCGCAAGAACGCCGAGAACAACACGCGCACGCAGGAACTGCGCGTGACGGCCGACGTGACCGCCGCCTTCCTGCAGCTCAACACCGCGCAGCAGACCGTGGCGCTGCAGGAACAGAACGTGCGCACCGCCCGCACCGCGCTCTCGCTCGCACAGGAGCGCTATCGCGTGGGGGCGATCAGCCTCGTGGAGCTGGTGCAGGCTCGCGGCGACTACGAGCGCGCCGAAACCGATCGCATTACCGCCGTCTACGATGTGCAGCGCGCCTTTGCGGCGCTCGAAAACGCCGCCGGCCGTCCACTTCGTTAACAGAGATCAGTCATGACCAAAACAGCCAAGTTCGCAATCGCCGGCGTCGTCGTGGTGGGGGTGGCCGCGCTGGCCGTCGTGGCCGCCAAGCGCAACAACACCAAGCCTGTGGATGTGCGCGTGGAAGCCGTGGAGGCGCGGGACCTCGTGGCCTCCGTGACCGCCAGCGGTCAGATCCAGCCCCGCACCAAGGTCGATGTGTCGGCCGACGTGACCGGCAAGATCGTGCGCCTGTCGGTGAAGGAAGGCGACCTCGTCACGAAGGGGCAGTTCCTGCTGCAGATCGATCCCGAGCAGGCCACCGCCGCCATGCAGCGGGCGGAAGCGTCGCTCGCCTCGGCCCGCGCACAGGCCGCCCAGGCGAAGGCCAATCTCATCCAGGCCCAGCGCAACTACGAGCGGTCGGCGCAGATCCAGAAGCAGTCGCCGAATCTCGTGAGTGAGGAGCAGCTCGAGCAGCTCCGCACGCAGGCCGAGGTCACCAAGGCGTTGGCCGAGGCGGCCAATTACTCCGTCGAGCAGGCCGTCGCCTCCGTACGCGATGCCCGGCAGGCACTGAGCCGCACCACGATCACCGCACCGATGAGCGGCAAGGTCACGCGC
>CAZNZG010000119.1:0-273 GCA_964577455.1 uncultured Gemmatimonas sp.
CGACGTGGTGGTGGTGAACCATCACCTGCTCATGTCGGACGTGGCCGTCCGTCGGCAGGCGCAGAACTGGGACGATGCCGCCGTGCTGCCGGCCTACAAGCGGCTCGTGGTGGACGAGGGGCATCATCTCGAGGATGCCGCGGCGGCTCACCTCGGCAGCTCCATCACGCGGCGTGCGCTCTCGCGGCTGTTCGGGCGCCTCGAGCGGCGCGGCAAGGGGCTGTTGCCGGGGGGGGCCGCCCCGGGCGCGGGGGAGCACCAAGTGCTTAGGGT
>CAZNZG010000119.1:283-2388 GCA_964577455.1 uncultured Gemmatimonas sp.
CCGGCGCTCGCCGCGCGGCTCGCGGGGAAGAACGATCTGCTGAGCGTGGCCAGTCACGACCTGGTGAAGGAACGGCTGTTCTCGAGTGCCGTCACCGCGCGTGACCGCGTGCAGTTGCTGTTCGAACTGCTCACCGCGGTGCTGGAGATGCAGGGCACGCCGGTCATGCGGCTCACGTCGGAGTTCCAGCAGCACGATCTGTGGCGCAATGGCATCGAGGGTACGCTCAAGGAGCTGCTCACCGAGATCGACGCGCTTGGGGTGGGGCTCAAGACGGTGCGCGATCGCCTGGAGACGGACGAGAAGCGCGCCGAGGAAATGGCCCCGCTGCTCAACGAAGTGCGCGCGGTGATGCGACGGCTGCAGAGCGCCGGTGATGCGCTCGCGAAGGCTCTCATGGCGCCGGCCGATGGACCGCCGGTCGTGCGCTGGATGGAGTTCCAGGGAAAGCCCACCGGATCCGATCGCAACGTGGCCGTGCACTGCGTGCCGCTCGACCTTGCGCCGGTGCTGCGCGAGGATCTCTTCGAGCGCGTGGAGACGGCAGTGATCACCAGTGCCACGCTCTCCACGCACGGCGGCTTCGATTTTCTCGAGCAGCGACTCGGTATCGATGAGGCCAAGCGGGCGAAACGCACGGCCGTGTTTCCGTCTCCGTTCGATTATCCGTCGCAGGCGATGCTGGTGGTGCCCACGGATCTGCCCGCGCCGAACGAAGACGCGCGCGCACATTTCGCCGCGGTGTCACGGCATCTGCGCGATCTCATGGCGGCGAGCGACGGCGGCCTGTTTGCGCTCTTCACCAGCCATCGCGATGTGCGGGAAATGGCCGAGTGGCTGCGCGGCGCCGGCGACGGGGCAGGGTGGCCGCTGCTCGTACACGGCGAGGAGCCGCGTGATGTGCTGCTGCAGCGCTTTCGTGACAGCGGGCGGGCCGTGCTGCTGGGCACCGCCACGTTCTGGGAGGGCGTGGATGTACCGGGCGACGCGCTACGGGGGCTGCTGATCGCCAAGCTGCCCTTCCGCGTGCCCACCGAGCCCATGGTGGCCGCCCAGTGCGAAGCGATCGAGGCACGCGGCGGCAATCCGTTCGGCGAGTTCATGCTGCCCCATGCCTCCCTGCGGCTCAAGCAGGGATTCGGACGCCTCATTCGCACCGGGACCGACGCCGGCGTGGTGGTGCTGAGCGATCCTCGCGTGGTGACCAAGCGCTATGGCCGCGAACTGTTGGATGGCCTCCCGCCCGCCAAACGGGTGGTGGGCGCATGGGGAGAGATCCGCGGTGAGGTGTCCCGGTTCTACCGGAGCCGACGCCGATAGCGCGCAACGGGTTTGGCGTGCCAATTAGAGCGTGGTCCCGCTTTGCTCTTTTCGCCGTTTCGCCGTTTCGCTGCTGCGTTCGCGACTCTTTCCCTTTTTCTCTTTTCGCCGTTTCTCTTTCGCTTATGCTCCCCTCCAAGATCGTCTGCGTCGGCCGCAACTACGTGGCACATGCCAAGGAAATGGGCAACGATGTTCCCAAGGAACCGTTGCTCTTCCTCAAGCCCTCGTCATCGATCATCCGTGAAGGGGAGGCGATCGTGCTGCACCCGGTCTCCACGCACATCGAGTACGAAGGCGAAATCGCCGTGGTGATCGGATCGCGGCTGCGGAAGGCGCAGAGTGAGGACGAGGCCGTGGCGGCGATCAGCGGCATCGTGGCCCTCAACGACGTGACCGCGCGCGACCTGCAGAAGAACGACGGGCAGTGGGCGCGCGCCAAGGGGCTCGACACCTTCTGCCCCGTGGGGGTGCCGGTGCCACCGCCCGCTGATTTCGACGCAGTGGAGCTGATCACCCGCCTCAACGGCAAGGTGGTGCAGCACGCCACCGGCGCCGACATGGTGTTCAAGATTCCGTTCCTGCTCAAGTACATCTCGCAGTACCTGACCCTCGAGCCCGGGGACATCGTCGCGACCGGGACGCCCGCCGGCGTGAGCCCGATCAAGCCTGGTGATGTGGTCGAGGTGGAACTGGTCGGGCTCAGCCGGGTATCCAACCCGGTGGTGGCCGGCACCTGACCCTCGACGGGGCGCTGAGGCGCCCCGCCCCCTCCCGCTCAGGAA
>CAZNZG010000119.1:2398-10535 GCA_964577455.1 uncultured Gemmatimonas sp.
TTTCGCGTCTGCCCTCCACGCCCCCCCTCGTGCCGCCAGACGGCAACGACTCCGGCACCGCCGGAGCCGAGGGCGCGCGTTCGCGTGGGGCGTCGTCACGTGGTGCGTCGTCTCGCGGGGCGCTGAGCGCGAGACTCTCCGGGCTGCCCCGGGGAGAGAAGCGCTCGCCACGGGCCATTGCCATTGCGGTGGGGCTTCATGTGGCGGTGGGGGCGGTGCTAATTCAGGCGCTGACCTTCGGGCACGGCATTCCCGATTGGCTGGATTTCGGCGACAAGGAGGGCGCCGTCGAGGAGCGCCTCACGTTCGTCACCCCGGCAGCGCCGGCCCCGGTGACGCCCCGGCCACGCACGGCCGTGCAGCCCACCTCGCCGGCGCCCGCCGCACCGGCAGCTGCCGGCCCGCTGTCGGCCCAGCCTCTGCCACCTGCGCCTGCCGTCGCGCCACGTGACACGGGCGGCGGGGCGCCTCCGGGCAACAACGGCGTGGGGGCCATCGACCCCAACGTGCGCGGGGTGCGTCCCAACTACAACGACGAGCGCGTGTGGCGTGGCCCCGTGGGGAGTGGCGGTGGCGGGACCGGTGTGGCTTCCGGTGATCGCGCCGACAAGCTCGACAGCATCATGGCCGGCGTGCTCACGGCGGCCGCCGACTCACTCGACTCGCTCGCCCGTGCCTCCGGGCGCTACGGTCGGGCCCCCGGTGATTGGACCAAGACCGACAAGAACGGCAACAAGTGGGGATGGGACCAGCAGGGCATTCGCCTGGGCAAGGTCATGATTCCCAACGCCCTGCTCGGACTGCTCCCGCTCAATGCGGCGACGGCCGCCAGCATGTCGGCGAACCCCACCGCCATGGCCCGCGAGGCACGGCTCGCGGCGGGGCGCGCCGACATTCAGCGCATGTCCGAGCGCGGCATGGGCGAGGCCGAGTTCAAGCGAGTGGTAAAGGAGATGGACAAGCGTCGCGACACCGAGCGACGCGAGCGCCTTCGTGCTCCCAGTGCGAGCCTCGCTGCTCCGGTCAAGGCGATCGAGCCCAAGAGCAGCGACAAGTAACGCGCCGCCACTTCCGAGTAGGTAAATCAAAACGCCGGGCATCCCGCCCGGCGTTGTGCGTTCACGGGGCAGAGCTCAGCCGCGCAGATAGGCCACGGCGTCGGCGATGCGCTTGAGCGAGCGCTCGCGTCCCACGTAGAGCAGCACGTCGAAGATCCCCGGGCTCACCGTCAGCCCGGTGAGAGCCACGCGCAGCGGCTGGAAGATCTTTCCACCGGAGATGGCCCGCTCCTCGGCCAGCTTGCGCAGCGCCTCTTCCATGTGCGCCGGTTCCCAGTCATCGAGCGACGCCAGGCGATCGTGTGTGGCCTCGAGGATGTCGGCCGTGGCGGCGGCATCGCGCCACTGCTTGCTGACCGCTTCCGGGTCGTACTCCACACCCTCCGTGAAGAACGGACGCGACTGCGCGACGATCTCGTCGGTGAGGCGGGCGCGGATGCGCAGCAGCTCGAGTACCCCACAGAACCAGGCGTGATTGGCCTGGAGTGCTGCGACCGTGGACAGGCCGGCCCGCTCGATCAGCGGAGCGACGATCGTCGCCAGCTCGTCGATCGGGATGTGCGCGAGATGCTGCCCGTTCATCCACTCGAGCTTCTTCGTGTCGAAGACGGCTGCCTTGGCGTGCAGGCCGTGCACGCTGAAGCGCTCGATCAGCTGCGGGAGCGTCATCACTTCGGTATCGTCGCCCGGCGACCATCCGAGCAGGGCGAGGAAGTTGAGCATTGCCTGCGGCAACAGCCCCTGGTGCTGATAGTCGCCCACCGCCGTCGCCCCATGCCGCTTCGAGAGCTTCTTGCCGTCGGTGCCGTGGATCATGGGCACATGGCCGAACTGCGGCACCTCGGCGCCAAGCGCACGATAGAGCAGGATCTGCTTGGGGGTGTTGGAGATGTGATCGTCGCCACGCATGACGAGAGTGATCCGCATGGCAATGTCGTCCGAGACCACGGCCATGTTGTACACGGGCGTGCCGTCGGAGCGGAGGATGATGAAGTCCTCGATGTCCTTGTTGGGGAAGGCGATACGGCCGTGCACGAGATCGGGCCATTCGGTGGTACCCTCGGGCACCCTGAAGCGAATGGCGTACGGCTCGTTGTTGGCGAGTTTCTGCGCGAGGTCGCTCTCGCTGAGCTCGGCCAACGTGCGGTCGAACTTGAAGGCATCCCCACGCGCTTCGGCTTCCGCGCGCAGGCGCTCCAGCTCGGCGGGGGGAGTGAAGTCGCGGTAGGCCGCGCCACTTTCGAGCAGCCGGTGCGCGTCGGCGTAGTGACGCGCCACGTTGGCGCCCTGGTACACCACCTCCTCATCCCACGTGAGCCCGAGCCACTCCATGCCATCGAAGATGGCACGGGTGCTTTCGTCGGTGCTGCGCTGGCGGTCCGTGTCTTCGATGCGCAGGAGGAAGTCGCCGTCGTACTTCTTGGCGTACAACCAGTTGAAGAGCGCGGTGCGCGCGCCACCCACGTGGAGAAAACCCGTGGGCGAAGGGGCAAAGCGAACACGAGGACGCTTCGCGGGAGACGCTGCCGTCATATTGCCACAGACCGGAGAAGGTCGAAACGACGAAACCACAGGGACAAAAAAACGCGGGCCCGCCGGCAAGCCAGCGGACCCGCGGGACGGAGAGAGCGGGATTCGAACCCGCGATAGGGGTTAACCCCCTATGCCGGTTTAGCAAACCGGTGCCTTCAGCCTCTCGGCCATCTCTCCTCACCTCACGGACGCGGCCAACCCATTCTTGCCGAACGTGTTGTGCGTCTCGCGCCGCCAAGGCTCCTGGGAACCACGACGGAGCGGAAATGTAGTCGGGAGCGACGCGCGGAAGCAATGGCAACGGCCCGGATTGCAGAACATCAGCGTTCAAGGCCGGGTCCCTCAGCAAAAACCCGATGGTGCCGCTCAATGGCGACTCCGCCGACGAGTGGCTGCACGTGATTGCCGACGCGCTGGCGTTCGTGTCCAATGCGGCGCGCGCCGACATCAAGGAGGCAGATGCCGCCGACGATGACATTACGGCCGATCTCCTGACCCGCATCACAAGCGAAGCCGACAAACCGCTCTGGTTGGTCGAAGCGCATCTGGAGGCGGCGCCCTGAGCGAGCGCGCCACCCGTGGGGATCGGTCTAGAAGTCGAGCCGCCAGAGTTTGCCGTTGGCCCCGCCAATCCAGGCGGTACGCCGGGACGCATCGACGCCGGTCGTGACCTGATCGGTGATCGTGGTCCAGGTGCGTCCCTCGTCGAGCGTGTAGAAGGCTCCGCCGAAGCCCACGACCACGGCCACGCCGGGGCCGGCGTCACGCACCCACGTCACCCCGGCAAGGGCCCCGGGAAGTGGCGGGCGGGGGCGGAGGTCCCACGTACGGCCGCCGTCGGTGGTGATGCCCACGACCCCCTGCGACGTGTCCGTTCGCAGCTTGTTGATGTCGGCAGCGACCGCGATGCCGCGTGCACCGTCCACGAACGACAGGCCGGTGAGCCCTGCGGCGATGCCCCGGGTGAAGGGCGTGTTTTCGACGGTCCACGTGCGCCCCGCATCGCGGCTGCGGAAGAGGCGCGCACCGGGGGCGCCCGTGGCGACATACACCGTGGTGGCATTGCCGTGCACCACGCAACGGCCGCTGGCAGCGAAGGCACCCTCTCCAGGAAGTGGATAGGGAACGGCGGCCGGCGCGAGCAGCGTCCACGTGGCCCCGGCATCGTCGGTGCGCAGGATGTTGGTGCGCTGTTGCGAGGCGTCGCCGTACGCCACTCCCTGCAGGCTGGTGCCGAATGAGAAGCAGTCGTAGAACGCCGACGTGTCGGGGTTGATGAACTGCAGGCGCCACGAGGCGCCTCCGTTGGTCGTGCGGTAGATGCGGGACTTCGGGCCGTCTCCCGCACTCAGGATCCAGGCGGTGTCGGCATTCACGGCGTGCACGTCGCGGTACTCGAGGGTGTCGCCGGCCGGCGTCTCCAAACGCTCCCAGCTTCTCCCACCATCGCGGCTGCGGAGCACGGTGCCGCGGTGTCCGGCGGCCCACACGACCTCCCCGTTCACCGCGTGTACCGCCTGCAACAGCGTGTTCACGCCGGTTGACTGCTCGGTGATGCGTGGCCCGCCCTGGGCACCGGCAGTAACGGCGATCGCAGAAACGGCAATCGCAGTAACGGCAATCGCAGAAACGGCGATCGCCGCCGTGAGGACGGCGGCGATCGTGAACACTGAGGTCTGCCGTTGGATACGCATAGCGGGGGGAGTGGGATTCGAACCCACGGTACCGTTGCCGGTACGCCGGTTTTCAAGACCGGAGCCTTAAACCACTCGACCATCCCCCCTTTGACCGCACCTCAGCCTCGGCCAGTGCCGAACCGCTGGCGGTCAGAGGGGGGAATCTAGCAATCCGAACGGCTGTCGTCAGGCCGCTCGGCGCCCGCTGCCTGCGTCATCCGCTTAAAAACCACAAAGCCGATTGACATTGTCGGGTATTTGGTGCAATGTGGTGAGGGTTCATGATAATCGTTCTCAACTAACGTACGCCATCTTCGGGGTGTCCGCATGAGTGTCGGCATTCGCGCCCGTCGTTCCCTGTCCATCGCGCTTGGCGCGACGTTCCTCGCCCTGACGCCCGGCGCTGCCGCCATGGCCCAGCCGCACGGCGCTGCCGCCGATCGACCGGGCGCGCACGCCACGCACGGCACCGTGGGCACGATCGTCATCGCCCACGGCGGTGACTCGTTGTGGAACAGCTACGTGCATCAGGTCGCGGGGCAGGCCCGCACCGGTGGGCCGGTCGCCGTGAGCTTCCTCATGGGGCCCGAGGCAGCGCGCACCCGCTTTCAGGACGTCGTGGCCCGGCTCGAGCGCGAGGGCGTCACGCGGCTGGTGGTGGTGCCCCTGCTGGTATCGAGCCACAGCGGCCACTACGACCAGATCCGTTATCTCGCCGGTGAGAACGTGACGCTCGACCACGACATGACGCATCACCTGCACATGAGTGGTATCGATCGCCCTGCCACGACGCTGCCGATCACGCTGACCAAGGCGATCGACAGCGCGCCGGAGCTGGCGACGGTTCTCACCGATCGTGCGCTCGCCCTCACGAAGGAGCCCGCGGCCCATGCGCTGATGATCGTGGGGCACGGTCCCAACAGTGCCGAGGATTACGCGCACTGGATGCGGCATCTGCGGCAGGTCGCAGACTCCGTGAAGGCCAGGACCGGCTATCGCGACGTGCGGGTGGAACTCGTGCGCGACGACGCCCCGGCTCATGTGCGCGCCGAAGCGGTCACGCGTGTGCGCGAGCTGATCGCGCTGCAGCATCTCGTGACGGGCCGCGAAGTCATGGTCACACCGGTGCTGGTGTCCCGCGGCGCGGTGAGCCGCAGCAAGGTGGCCGCTGACATCGCGGGCACGCCGTCGCGCTACGTCCCCGAGACGCTGCTCCCGCACCCGGCCATGGCGCGCTTCATCGAATCGCGCGTGCGCGACGCCGCCGGCGCCGCCCCCGCCATCGGGGACACTCGCGCTCACCGCGACGAGTGACGAGTAGCGTGTCGGGCGGTTCGGCGACAGCTTCTTCGCATGCCTGAACTACGGAAACCGTATCTCCTGTATCTGGGCGACGCCCAGTACGCCACCGACGCCAAGACGGCGTGTGGCCTGCGCGACTGGTGCCCGACTGATGTCGTGGGCGAGTGGAGCCTCCCCACGGCGACCGTCAGTGTGGGGCTGGAGCGTATCTCGCCCGCGGATGCGGCCGCGAGGGGCGCCGGCAGCCTCGTGATCGGTATCGCGTCGGTCGGGGGCAAACTCCCCGACCGCTGGGTCCCCGACCTCCTCGACGCCATCGCCAACGGCCTCGACATCGTGAGCGGCATGCACACCCGGCTGGCCAGCTTTCCCGCGCTGGTAGAGGCGGCCAGGGCGCGCGGTGTGCGCCTCATGGACGTGCGGCACAGCGACCAGACCTTTCCGGCGGGTGAGGGGACCAAGCGCAGCGGCATGCGCATCGCCACTGTCGGGACCGATTGCGCGCTCGGCAAGAAGTATTCGGCGCTGGCACTCACGAACGCGCTCCGTGCGCGGGGCGCCAAGGCCACCTTCCGTGCCACCGGGCAGACAGGGATCATGATCGCCGGCAGCCGCATCGCGATCGACGCCGTCGTGGCCGACTTCATTGCCGGGGCTGCCGAGGTGCTGTCGCCCGCCAACGATCCTGATCACTACGATGTGATCGAGGGGCAGGGCTCGCTCTTCCACCCGGCCTACGCCGGGGTGACGCTCGGGCTCCTCCACGGCTCCCAGCCCGATTGGATCGTGCTCTGCCATGATCCTACTCGCACCACGATCGAGTATCGCCCGGACTTCCCCATTCCACCGCTGAGCGACGCGGTGGCGCAGTATCTCACCGCGGCGCGCGTCACCAACCGCGGCGTGCAGCTGGCGGGGGTGTCGATCAATTCGTCATCGCTGGATGATGCGGCGTGGGCCGAGTATCGCTCACAGGTAAAGGCGGAACTCGGCGTCCCGGTGTGCGATCCCATGCGTGGCGGCATGGATCCGATCGTTTCCCGGGTGCTTGGTGTAGAATCCACACAGTAGCTGCGACTTTCGCAGGTCCGTTTCCCGCTGACCAACTCCCATGCGTACCAACAATCCGGTTCTCTCCAAACTCACCGATACCGCGCGCGATACGTTCGGCGTTGCGCGTACGGGCGGCATGACCGTGGCCGGTACCGCCGGCAAGGCCAGCCTGCTGCTGGCGGTCGTCGCGTTTTCGGCGTTCCTCACCTGGAATCAGGTGGCGGGCGGCCGTACGGACCTGGTGATGCCGGCGATGCTGGTGGGCGGACTGGGTGGCTTCGTCTTCGCGCTGGCCACGAGCTTCCGTCCGCAGTGGGCGCCGGTCACCGCGCCCATTTACGCGTCGCTCGAGGGCATCTTCCTCGGCGCCGTCTCGGCGCTCTACAACCTCCGCTTCGCCGGGCTGCCGCAGCAGGCGGTGCTGCTCACCTTCGGTGTCGCGGCCGGTGTGCTGTTGCTCTACCGCGTGCGCGTGCTGCGCGCGACGGAAGGCTTCAAGCGCATGCTCGTCGGCGCCATGATCGGCATCGGGCTTTTCTATCTCGGCTCGTTCCTGCTCTCGCTCTTCGGCGTGCAGATCGGCTACTTCACGTCGAATGGTTGGCTCGCGATCGGCATCAATGTGGCGATCGCCGGCGTGGCCGCGCTCAACCTCGTGCTGGATTTCGACCGCATCGAGGAAGGCGTTCGCATGGGTGCCCCCAAGGCCATGGAGTGGTTCGCGGCATTCGGCCTCATGGTCACGCTGATCTGGCTCTATCTCGAACTGCTGCGACTCCTCTCGCGACTGCAGGGGCGTCGGGACTGACGTTGGAGAGTTGGCGGTATCCGCACGGATCACCCGCACGAACAAACGAGGGCCGGTCGCATTCGCGCCGGCCCTCGTTGCGTTCATTTACTTTGGCCACCCCGCCATCGAGATCCCCGTGATGCGCAGCGCGTTCTGGTAGTACACCTTCTTGAGCACCACATCCGGCAGGTCGATGCCATACAGCTTCCAGAAGGCGTGGTAGTCGCGGTAGTAGTCGAAGTAGTCGTCGCGCGTTTCGAGCACGCGCCAGTAGTACGGATACTCCTCGGGCTGGTAGCTGTCCTTCCCGAAGAGAATGCGGTCCTGGTACTTGATGAAGAAGTCGTGCGCCGCGCGTGGCTGACGGCCGATATCGTAGAGCACCGCGCCCATCTCACCGAGCACGTTGGGCATCTCATCGAACATCTTGCCGAGGCGGCCGAGGTCGTTGGCGTGCCAACCCAGGTGCGCGGCCACGAACGTGGTCTTCGGGTTCGCGCGGAAGAGACTGTCGCGCTCGGCCATGAGCTGCTCGAAGCTCGGGTAGCGATCCTGCGGATAGCTGCGCTCGGGGAAGAGCGACTGCTCGAGCCACCGCTCGTTGGTGTAGTCGACCGAACGGAAGAACTCCTGCGGATCTGCCGTATGGATGAACACCGGGAGCTTGAGTCGCGCGGCCGCTTCCCACACCGGCTTGAGGGTCGGGTCGTTGAGCTTGAGGCGCG
>CAZNZG010000120.1:0-10349 GCA_964577455.1 uncultured Gemmatimonas sp.
GCAAAAGGCGCCACGCGAAAACACGTGGCGCCTCGTCGCGCGTTGTGGCCGGACCTCAGACGTTGAAGCGGAAGAGCAGCACGTCGCCGTCGTGCACGATGTACTCCTTGCCTTCCGAACGTACCACACCCTTTTCCTTGGCACCCTTCCAGCCGGCGTGCGCCACGAAATCGGCGAAGGCCACGGTCTCCGCGCGGATGAACCCCTTCTCGAAGTCCGTGTGGATCACGCCGGCGGCCTTGGGGGCGGTGTCGCCCTTGTGGATCGTCCAGGCGCGCACTTCCTGCTCGCCGGCGGTGAAGTAGGTCTCGAGGCCGAGCAGCGAATAGCCGGCGCGGATGAGACGGTCGAGCCCCGCGCTCTCGATGCCCAGTGAGGCGAGGAATTCGGCACGCTCTTCGGCGCCGAGCTCGGCGAGCTCCGACTCGATCTTGGCCGAGAAGGGCACGATCTGGGCGTTCTCACCACCGGCGGCCACCGCCGCGCGGAGTGACGTGAGGTACTGCCCCTCGTCGCCCGACAGTTCGGCGTCTGTCACGTTGGCGGCGTACAGGACCGGCTTGGCGGTGAGGAGCTGCAGCCCGGCGAGCTTCTCCAGCTGTTCGGCGTCGAGGCCCGCGCGCCAGAGCGGCTTGCCTTCGGAGAGGGCGGCGTTGGCCGCTTCGAGCGCCGGGAGTTCCGCGAGCGCCTCCTTGTCGGCGGCCTTGGCGGCGCGGCGCGCCTTGTCGAGGCGCTTTTCCACCTGCGCGAGATCGGAGAGCGCGAGCTCCAGCTCGATGATCTCCTTGTCGCGGGCCGGGTCGGGCTGCCCCATCACGTGCGTCACGTCCTCATCGGCGAAGCAGCGGATCACGTGCACGATCGCGTCGGTCTCGCGGATGTTCTGCAGGAACTTGTTGCCAAGCCCTTCGCCCTGCGACGCGCCCTTCACCAGCCCGGCAATGTCCACGAACTGCACGACCGCCGGCACGGTGCGCTTGGGCTGCACGTTCTCCGCCAGCTTGTCGAGCCGCGGATCGGGCACTTCCACCATGCCCACATTCGGTTCGACGGTGCAGAAGGGATAATTGGCCGCCTCCGCCTTCGCCGCCGTCAGGGCGTTGAAGAGCGTGGACTTGCCGACGTTGGGGAGACCGACGATACCGAGGCGGAGCATGACTTTCGGGCTTGGGGTTGGGTACAGCCTCGAAAGATAACAGGGTTTGGTGGGGCGGGGGTGGGGGGAGAGCGGATCCCCCGGGCCGGCATCCCGTATCGGCGGGGAGTCTTGAGTGGTGAGTTGAAGTTTTCAGTCGTCAGTGCCTACGGGTTGCCTCGAGCCGGTGCTTGGAGCACACGCTGCCGCAAGGTCACCAGCATGCGGCGGATCTGGCTTGCTTCATCGATCAGGGGAGCCGCATCAGCGAAGGACAACAGGTCTATTCGGACGGCGAAATCGAGATGGTTTTCGGCCTCCGAGACGGAGCCGATGGCGATCTCCAGGAAGTGCGCAAATTGCCGGGCTGTTCCTCGTTCTGCGCCCTCCGCGATGTTCGCCGCAATCGAGCTGGATGATCGCCGGAGTTGGCTACGCCATGCTCCGTTGGCGCCGCCGGCCAGAACCATCGTCAGACGGTGAATGCGAGCGGCGAAATCCTGTGCACGATGCCACACGTGCAGCTTCCGGTAGTCTTGCATGCCGGAGCATAGAGGAACTGCCATCCGCGAGCCGCATCACTTCATCGTCAGCATCATCGGTTCCACGCAGACGTACGCAAACTGAATACTGAAGACTGTCACTGAAAACTGAAAACTCCCCGGTCGATCACCGCGAGGCATCCTTGGGACGCATCGCGTGAACGGCGGGGAGTTTTCAGTTCTGAGTCTGAAGTTCTCAGTGCTCAGTTCAACTCTGAGAATCTCAACACACCGTTACTGCTTGCACTGCCCCCGCGGGTTCATCTTCGCGCCGTCCACCTTCGGCTTCGTCGCGCCGTTGCCGAGCTCCAGGGCGATGTCCGCCACCAGGCGCGACACCCGTTGCATGTGCGGGTAATCGATGTACTGCGGTTCGTCGGTCACCTGGTGGTACGCCGAGTGCCCGCCGGTCGTGAAGAAGGTGACCGGGATGTTCCACTTGGCATACTCGTAGTGGTCGCTGCGGCAGTAGATGTTCATCGGGTGGCCGTTGGCATCCATCGCGTAGTCGAACACGAAGTTGTACTTGCGCTCCTTGTTCACCCGCTCCACGGCGTCACCGAGTTCGCTGCTCAGGCGGCGCGAACCGACCAGCTGCAGGTAGTCGGGACCGCCGCGCAGTTCCTTGCCGTCTGCGCTCATTCCCGTCTGGTCGGTCGCACTGCCGCGCCCCACCATGTCCATATTGAGCTGCGCCACGATCGAATCCCGTGGAACAGTGGGGTGTTCCGTGTAGTACGCCGATCCCCACAGGCCACGCTCTTCGCCGGCGTGCCAGACGAACAGAGTGGACCGCTTGGGCTTGGTCTTCAGCGACGCGAGATACTCGGCGATCTCCAGCACCGCCATCGACCCCGAGCCGTCGTCGTCGGCCCCGTTGAAGATCGAGTCGCGACGTGGTGCGGCCGTCTTGCGGCGCTCGGCAAGCGCGGCGTTGATCTTCTCGAACTGCTCCGCGTTCCCCATCTTGTCTTCATCTTCCGCGCCACCCGGGCGCACGATCTGGTTGAACAGGTACACCGAATCATGATCGATCGCGCGACGCGCGGTACCCACGTGATCGCTGTGCGCCCCGATCGCCACGTACTGCGAGCGCAGCGCCGGATCACTGCCGGGAAGGATCGCCACCACGTTGCGCGTGGGGTGGGCGGGGCGCTTCATCTCCACCAGCGCCTTCACGTTGAGCTTGCCGCTCACCGCGCCGGGGGCGAGCGTCGGCCCGGACATGCCGAACAGCGCGATCGTCGTGCTGTCGGCGGCCCACAGGCGACCGTCGAGTGGGCGGCTGGGGTCGATCACGTTGAGCCCGCCGGACAACACGTAGTTGAGGATGCCGCGGGCGCGCGGGGAGAGCAGCAGCATCACCCCCACCGATCCTTCGGGGTGCGCGATCTTCCCCTCCATGGCAATGGCGAACGACTCCTGTGAGCCCACGGCGTAGGCGATCACGCGTCCCTTGACCTGATCGGGCGGTAGCGCCGGCAGCGGATCGGCGAGCGGGCCGGCATAGATCACTTCCGTATCGTCGAGCGTGATGCGCTCGGCACCGCTGAACGCCCAGCCTCCCTCACCGAGGCGCACGCTGGTGCCGCCAACGATCAGCGACGACATGCGGTCCACTGCGCGTTCGCCAAGGGGCAGCGTCTGGAAGTACGTGCCGCTGTCGCCGGCCGGCTTGAGCCCCATGCGCTTCAGTTCCCGCGCGATGTACTCGGTGGCCTTGAAGTGCCCCTCGGTTCCCACGTCGCGACCGGCGAGGGAATCGTCGGCGAAGATGTACAGTCGGGTCATCAGGTCCTGCGACGTGATGGCCCCCGTGGTGGGACGCGGCGCGTGCTTGAGCGGCAGCGGCGAACTGTTCACACCGGCATCCACCGGCGTCTTTCTCGGCGCATCCTGCGCGGCGAGCAGCGAGGGATGCAGCGAGGGAAGCACGGTCGCCGCGAGGGCGCCGACCAGCAGCGTGCGCGAAACAGGACGCGCGAAACGATCGATCATCGTGGAGTCGTGGGAGTAAGGGCAAAACGTGCCACATGGACCTGCAGCGGATTGACGGTGGTCCACGCCGCTACTACGTCGGTGTCGTGTCGAACGATTCGGGGAAATCCGCTTTGGCGGGCGCCGGAGGTACGTGAAATCACGCGTGGCTCACCGAGTTGCGTCCCCACCACCTTCCGGGCCAGGACCTCGGCCTCGGTGGGAGTCCGCTGCTCGAGCCAGACCACGATCGCGTTGCCCTGATCGTCGAGCACGATGTCCACACGCCCGATCGGATCGCCATCGTCCACGCGAACGGGCGCGCCGAAGGTGGCACCGCCGTCTTCGGAGCGGGCGATGTTCACGCGCGCCGTGTCGCGCGCACCCGTGTACCACGCCACCACCACCGTGTCGCCGACCGTGGCCACCTGCGGGCCGTTCACGGGGCAGCCGGGGTACATCCATTCGTCGGCGTGCACCCTCTGTGGCGCGCTCCAGCCGTTCGCCACCTTGCGCACGATGTTGATGTCGCGGATTTCCTTCTCGCTCCGGTCGCGGTAGACCAGCACGCGGCCGCTGCGCGTGGCGGCCGTTCCCGTCTGACAGCAGTCGCAGGTGCGGGCGTCCACCACCGCCTCGCCCTCCAGTGTGCCGGCGGCCGTGAGCGTCGCCGTGCGCACCGTCATCTCCTTGGTGCTGTCGGGCATGGCGCTCTTGCGCCCGTCGAGCCACACGAGCCCCACGCCGTCGGTGCCTTCGGGCCACAGCGACACGAATCCATGCTCGGCCAGCAGGCCGTCGGTGTGCGGCGTGACTGGCGCGGTCCACGTGCGCCCACCATCGGCGGAGCGGGCCACGCGCACCCCGTAGGCGTACTTCTTGTCGCCTTCGCGCTCGAGCCAGTGGGCGGCAAGGTCGCCGTTGCCGAGCGCCGTGATGGCCGGGAAGTCGGCCCAGTTCACGAAGAACGGGCGCGCGGAGGCGATCGTGCGGGTGCTGTCCCACCCGGTGTCGTTCCACGTGGCCATCTGGATCGATACCGTGGAGTCGGGCAGACGCTGTGTCCACGACATCAGCACCTTGCCCGCGCCATCCAGGGTGAGGTGCGGGGTATTGCTGCCGGCCGGGGACGGGGCCGTGAACTCCGAGACCGGGCCCAGCGCCGTGACGGAGGAGGCGTCCGGTACCTTCTCACCGGCGCATGCGGCTGCGGTCATCGCGACAGCGCCGGCCAGAGTCACGGCGCGGACGATGCCGGCGGGGCGCCACCGGTGGGCGCTCGACACAACGGGGGACTGGTGCATTCTTGTAAAGTGCTGGCCCGCGGGGGATTCACAACCCGCGGCCGCATTTTGCCTCACTACCGGCTGTCCCGTTCGTCCACCCGGAACTCTCCGCCGTCATGCATTCTGTCCGCCTCGCTCGTCGCGACCTGTCGCGTACGCTGCTGTGTGGTCTCGCCGCCGCGTTGCTCGCCGTCCCTGCCGGCGCGCAGACACCCGCCACCTTCCCCACGGAAGACGCCACTCTCCAGCGGCTGTGGCGTCTCGGGATGGACAGCTCCCGGGTCCAGACGCTGGCGCAGGCGCTGCTCGACTCCATCGGCCCGCGCCTCACCGGTACGGCCCGACAGAAAGCGGCCAACGACTGGCTGCTGTCGCTCTACAAGCAGTGGGGCGTGGAGGGGAAGAACGAGCAGATCGGCACGTGGCGCGGATGGCGCCGGGGTCATTCGCACATCGATCTCCTCACCCCGCGCGTGCGCACCCTCGAAGGGACGATGCTCGCGTGGAGTCCCGGCACGAAACGGAAGGACCTCACCGCGGCCACGGTGATCCTGCCGCGCTTTGCCGACAGCACGGAGTTCGTGCGCTGGTTGCCGTCGGCCAAGGGGAAGTTCGTGCTCGTCTCGGCGCCGCAGCCCACCTGCCGCCCCACCGACAACTGGACCACGCACGCCACGCCGGAGAGCAAGGCGCGCATGGACGCGCTGCGTGCCGAGGTCACGCGGGAATGGGGGGGCGTGAACGTGCGAGGGACCGGCTACAGCAACGCCCTCGGTACGGGCAGCCTCGGCGTGCGCCTCGAGCAGGGCGGGGTGGCAGGGGTGATCACGTCGCGCCCCAAGAATGCCTGGGGCACCATCGATGTGTTCGAGACGTACAACACGACCGCGCCCGCGATCGCGTTGTCGTGTGAGGACTACGGGCTGGTGTTCCGCCTCACCGAGAACAACCAGTCGCCAACCGTGCGGCTCAATCTCGATGCCGAGCTCCCGGGCGAGCAGCCGATCTTCAACACGATCGGCATGATCCGCGGCAGCGAGAAGCCCGAAGAGTACGTGCTCCTGTCGGCGCACTTCGATTCGTTCGACGGCGGCAGTGGCGCGACCGACAACGGGACCGGTTCCCTCACGATGCTCGAGGCGTTCCGCCTGCTCGCCACGGCATATCCCAAGCCCAAGCGCACGATCATCGTGGGGCACTGGACGGCGGAAGAGCACGGCCTGGTGGGCTCGCGGGCCTACACCGAAGATCACCCCGAGGTGGTGGAGGGGCTGCACGCCCTCTTCAATCAGGACGCCGGCACCGGACGCATTCTCAGTGTCGGCGCGGGGGGGCTGCCCAATGGCGGCGTGCATCTCACCGACTGGCTGTCGAAGCTGCCCACGGAGCTGGCGAAGCAGATCACGCCACGCATCCCCGGTTCACCGTCCGGCGGTGGCTCCGACGATGCGAGCTTTGCCTGTCATGGCGCGCCGGCATTCGGCATGGGTGGCACCGGCTGGGACTATGGCAACTACACCTGGCACACCAACCGCGACACGTACGACAAGGTCGTGTTCGACGACCTGAAGCACAACGCGACGCTGGTGGCGATGCTGGCGTATCTGGCGAGCGAGGACGCGGCGAAGATCACGCGTGAACGGGCCACGGCGGAGCAGATCGCGCCGGGGCGGAACGGGCAGGGTGGTGCCTTCAGCTGGCCCACCTGTCAGAAGGCCCCGCGCAAGACCGCGCCGCGGTTGCGCTGACGCGTGAACTGATGACTGATGACTGATGACTGGCAAACTGCAGTCATCAGTCATCAGTTTTCGGTCGTCAGTTGTCAGCGCCCCATGGTGCTGACCGCCTTTTCCGTGCCTTCTGCGATCCACAGTTCGACCGCCGTGGTCATGCGGTCCATGAGACCGTCCACCAGTTCTCGCTCGTCGCGTGGCATGGTGTGCAGCACGAAGTCGGCGAGATCGCCAATCTGCCGGCGCTCGTCGACCGGCTTGATGCCGATGCGGAGGCGTGGGTACGTGGCCGACTTGAGGTGCGCTTCCACGCTCTTGAGCCCGTTGTGCCCGCCGGGGCTGCCGGCCGCACGCAACCGGTACTCGCCGCAGGGTACTGCCACTTCATCCACGACCACGAGCAGGTCCTGCGCGGCGCTCCATCCCTCGCGCTTGAGGTAGGTGCGCAGCACCTCACCGCTCTTGTTCATGTACGTTTGCGGCTTGACCAGCTTGACCTTCTTCGTGCCCACGAGGCCGGAGGTGCTCACGGCGTCGCCGTCCTTGCGGAACGGTTCGAAATGCCAGCGCTGGGCGAGATGGTCCACGAGCCACCAGCCCACGTTGTGGCGTGTGGCCTCGTATTCGCGACCGGGATTTCCGAGTCCTACGATGACTTTCATGCGGAGGGGCAAACGCGCGGGGCGCGGAATGCGCCAGCGTGGGGTGACCATGCTGAACGGAAACCGCGCCCCGCGAGGTGACTCGGCGACGGATTACTTGTCGTCGGGCTTCGGCTTGCGGATGAGCTCCGGCTCGGCGGCGCCTTCAGCGGCCGGCGTGTCCGTGTGCGTCTTCGACTGCTGCACGATGCACACCGTGCTGCTGGCATCGTCGACGATCTTGATGCCCGCGGGCACCTTGAGGTCGGAGACGTGCATCGACTTGCCGACCTTGAGGCCCGAGATGTCGACGTCGATATGGTTCGGGATGTTGCCCGGATCGACCTGAATCTGCAGCTCGTGCATGATCTGGTCGAGGATGCCGCCTTCGAGGCGAACGCCTTCCGGCGTGCCGATGTAGACGATCGGGCACTTCACCGTCACCGTCTCACCAGCGACCAGCTCCTGGAAGTCGATGTGCAGGATGTGGCGCTTGAACGGGTGGCGCTGGATTTCACGGATGAGCGTACGGGCCGTCTTGCCTTCGATGGCCAGTTCGATGACCGTGCTGCTCACGGCGATGCTCTTCACGAGCTTTTCGGTTTCGCGCGCGTTCAGCACGAGCGACTGCGGTTCACGGTTGTGGCCGTAGATGACCGCGGGAATGTCACCAGCCTGACGGATCTTGCGCGCGGCGCCCTTGCCGGTCTCGGCGCGGACGTTCGCATTGAGCGTGGCGTTAGCCATGGAATGCCTCAAAAGAAAAAAAGTGGTTCGGGAGTAACCGGAAGTGGTCGTCCCGGCCGGTCCTGCAGGTCCTGCACCTACTCGAACAGCACACTCACCGACTGATCCGCGTGGGTGAAGCGGATGGCCTTGGCGAGCAGATCACCCACCGAGAGAATGCGCAACGTGTCGAAGCGCCGCTCGGGGGGCAGGTTGATGGTGTCGGTCACCACCACTTCCTTGATGGGGGCGTTGGACAGGCGCTCCACGGCGGGGCCGCTGAAGAGCGCGTGCGTGGCGCACACGTAGATGTCGTTGGCCCCGAGATTCTTGAGCGCGCGCGCCGCCTCGGAGACGGTGCCCGCGGTGTCGATCATGTCGTCGGGGATGAGACAGTCGCGCCCTTCGACTTCACCGACCACGTTCATCACTTCGGCCACGTTGGCCTTGGGGCGACGCTTGTCGATGATGGCAAAGGTGGCATCGAGCCGCTTGGCGAAGCCACGCGCCATCTTGGCCGAGCCCACGTCGGGGGCGACCACCACGAGATCCTTGAGCTCCTTCCGGCGGAAGTAGTTCGTGAAGACCGGCGCGGCGTAGAGATGGTCGACGGGGACGTCGAAGAAGCCCTGCAGCTGATGCGCGTGGAAATCGAGACCAAGCACCCGGGCGGCGCCGGCGGTCTCGATGAGGTTGGCCATGAGCTTGGCGCCGATGGCCACACGCGGCTGGTCCTTGCGATCCTGACGGGCGTAGCCGGTGTACGGCAGCACCGCGGTGACGCGCGCGGCCGAGGCACGGCGGGCGGCGTCGATCAGGAGGAGGAGCTCCAGCATGTTCTCGCCGGGCGGGTTGGTCGGCTGCACCACGAACACATCCGCGCCGCGGATGTTCTCGTCGATGCGCACGAACACTTCCCCGTCGGCAAATCGGGTGCAGGTGACCTTGCACAGCTCCGCCCCCAACGAACGAGCCACTTCCTCCGCCAGGGGCCGATTGGCCGTACCGGAGAGGATCTTGAATCCGCGATGATGGGACGGTAACGGAACGCCCGAATCGGGGCTCATGCGCGTCTCGCGTGCGTGAAGGTCGAAAAAGCCGGAACCACGGTCGCCGGGGATGCCGGCAGGTGGAACGCCGGTAACCCACAGCCCCGAAAACTAGCATCGCCGGCTCAGCAGTGGAACCGGCGGGAGACTGAGAAACGGCGAAACGGCGAAACGGCGAAACGGCGAAAAGGGAAAGGGGAAAAGGGGAAGGGGGCTTTTCCCTTTTCCAATAACTCCTTTCGCCGTTTCGCTGTTTCGCCTTCGCTTCGTGACCTCGCCGTCGCGCTCCCGAGGCCGGACCAACACGCGGCCGTGACAGTGCCGGGCGACCCTCCTGCGCTGCCTCCGGACGAGCTGGAGGCAGGGTCCCCCCTCCACAATGCCCCGGATGATCCCCGATCGTCTTCGTCGTCTGGCGGTGGCCGCGCTGCTCCTGTCGGCCCCGCTGCCCCTCGCCTGTTTCCCCACCCGTCTGCCGGCGCAGGCCACCGAAGGGTTCGTGACCGGTCTGGTCCGCACGGCCGCCGGCGCGCCGGTCGTGGGCGCCACGGTCACCGCGCGCAATGAAGCCACCGGTACCCAGCAGACACGTACCACCGATGCGCGTGGCCGCTACGTGTTTCCCCAGCTGCCGATCGGCGGCCCGTACACCATCGCGGTCCGCCAGCTCGGTTACCAGCCGGTGCGCCGCACGGGGCTGATGCTCAATCTCGGCGACCGGGTCCCCCTCGACATCACCCTGCAGCAGTCGGCCCAGGAACTCGGCGCCGTCGATGTGCGCGCCGATCGCGAGAACAAGCGTACCGAGCGCGTGGGTGGCAGCGTGGTGGTGGGTGAAAAGGAAATCCGGCAGCTCCCCATTCAGGATCGCTCGTTCGCCGATCTGTCGATCATCGCGCCGACCACCAGCCGTGCCGGGACCGGCGGCATCATCACGTCGAGCTCGTCGATCGCCGGCGGCCGCGTGACGAGCACTGACATCCGCGTGGATGGCGTCCAGGCCAAGAACACCCTCTGGGGCGCCGGCTTCGGCCGTGGTCCGTACTCCATTTCCGTGGAGGCGGTGCGCGAGTTCGAAGTGGTCACGAACGTGTACGACGTGACGCAGGGGCGTCAGGGCGCGGGTGCGGTCAACGTGGCCACGCGTGCCGGTACCAACACCACGGCGGGTTCCCTCTTCGCTTACAATCGCAACCAGGCGTTCACGACCAATACGAACTTCCTCGGCCAGCGCATCACCAACTTCGAGAACTGGCAGTT
>CAZNZG010000121.1:0-10343 GCA_964577455.1 uncultured Gemmatimonas sp.
CAAAAGGCCGGTGATCTTCACGATCACCGGCCTTTTGTTTTGTGCTCACGGAAGCGGGACGGCGGCGACGGGGGCTGACACGGAGCGGTTCACACTCTGTACCACCTTCACGCGGGCACCTGCCTGCCGCAGCCGCCCGATCGAACGCTCGTCAAGCCGTGCGCGCAGAACGATGACGTCGTCCTCGGCGTCCTGACCAAGCACTTCACCATCGCGGTGCACCTCGGCAATCAACCGGCCATCGGCTGCGGGGATCCGCACCTCCAGGACCGGCCGTTTGTTGCGCAGGCTGTCGAGGAGCAACGTGCGCAGTCCATCGAGCCCCCCATTGGCGAGTGCCGACACGAAGAGCGAATTGGGCATCAGGTTGGCGACACGCTCGCGCATGGCGGCCTGCTCGCTCTCGAGCACCGCGTCCATCTTGTTCATCACGTACGTCATGGGGCGCTCGGACAACCCAAGCTCGTTGAGCACCCCGTCGACCACATCGCGCTGTTCTTCCCAGGCGGGATGACTGGAATCGATCACGTGCAGAAGAAGGTCCGCCTCGCGCGCCTCAGCCAGCGTGGCACGGAAGGACGCGACCAGATGGTGCGGCAGCTTCCGGATGAATCCGACCGTATCGGTCAGCAGCACCGTGTACCCGTCTCCGACGGGGACCTCACGCGTGAGCGGATCCAGCGTGGCAAAGAGGCGATCCTCCACGAACACGTCGCCGTCACCGGCCATCGCCCGCAGAATGGACGACTTCCCGGCGTTGGTGTACCCCACGAGTGCCACCCGAAAGTGGGTGTGCCGCCCCTGACGCTGGATCTCACGCGCACGCTCGACATCAGCGAGCCGTTCCTTGAGAATGCGGATGCGATGCTGAATGAGCCGACGGTCGGTTTCAAGCTGCGTTTCGCCGGGACCGCGCATGCCGATACCACCACGCATCTTCTCGAGATGGGTCCACATGCGCGTGAGTCGAGGCAGCAGATACTCGAGCTGCGCGAGCTCCACCTGCATGCGCGCCTCGCTTGAGCGTGCGCGCGTGGCAAAGATATCGAGAATGAGCTCCGCACGATCCATCACGCGCGTCCGCACGATCTGCTCGATGTTCTTGCCTTGTGCCGGCGAGAGCTCATCGTCGAAGATCACCAGGGTGGCCCCGAGCTCCTGAATGCGAAGCTTGAGCTCCTCCACCTTCCCTGAACCCAGGTAGGTCCCGGGATGGGGCCGGTCGAGCTGCTGCGTGAGCGTGCCGATGACCTGTGCGCCCGCCGTATCGGCGAGCCGCGCCAGCTCCTCGAGATGCTCGTCAACGGCGTGCTTTGCCGAACTGCGCTTGAAGGGCGCGCTGACGAGAATGGCCCGTTCGACGGGCGGCGTGAGGTTGATTGGCTCGCGACTGATGAGATGCTACCTGTGCTGAAGAATCCCCACCGCCACGTGGCGGCGGAATGACACCCGTAATCTATCGTCCGTTGCCGGCGACCGACGAGTAGCGGCCCGTACGATCGTATGGACGGGTGAAGTTGCCGAGCGGTGTCCCCACGGTGAAGTCACCGCGCACCCGATAGTTGACCGTTCCCGACTGAATGAGTGCACGCCCGGCAGCGCCCAGCCCCGCGTAGGTGAAGCGAACGGGAAGTCGGACGACCGCCGAGTCCTTTTCCGGCACCACCGAGCGCCCGTCGAGTGCCCCTTCACCGAGCTTGATGGAGTCCACGTCGACCTGATACGTGATCTTCAACGCGTCGAGGGTGTAGCCGTTGGGGTTGTACACGGAGAGCACCACGTCCACACTGCCGCCCGTCAATCCGAGACCGGTCACCACCACCTCACGCAACTGTACGTCCGGCTCCTTGAAGGTGGCCCGACCGAGCGCCGCACATCCGGCGAGGCCCGCCACAGCGAACGAGAGCACGGACACCACGAACACGCGGCGGCGACGCGAAGCGGCAGACTGGACAGCGAGCATAGAGATGACTCCGGACGAAGACGGTGGACGATTCCCCCACTGGTACCCGCTTCCACCGCTGAGTTCCCGCGGCGAAAGGCGCCACGCGGCGCGACAGATGGAAAGGCGGCATGTCAGCGCCGCTACGACCCCCCCTGAGGGTCGAGAGGCGGACCACCGCGCTCGGCCCACCACGCGAGTCGTTGGGCGATGCGCTTTTCCTCACCGAACGCTCCGGGACGATAATAGACCTGCCCCTGCAGTTCACTCGGCTGGTACGACTGCGCCACGAAGGCGCCGGGGAAATCGTGAGGGTACTGATACGGAACGCGACGCGCCTCGTCGGCCCGTAGATGCATCTCGGAATTCAGCAGATGCGCGGGCACAGGCAACGCCGGCGTAGCCTGCGCAGCCTCGCGCGCAGCAGCCCATGCCATGTACAGCCGATTCGATTTCGGCGCCGTCGCGCAGTACACCGCAGCCTGCGCCACCGCGCGCTCACCCTCTGCCGGCCCCAACCGACGATACGCCTCCCACGCCGTCATCACGACCTGCAGGGCATCAGGATCCGCGAGGCCGATATCTTCGGTCGCAATCGCGGCCAGTCGACGAAGGAATACCTGCGCATCCTCTCCGGCAAGCATTGCGCGAGCCAGCCAGTACAGTGCCGCATGCGGATCCGACCCACGACAGGACTTGTGAAAGGCCGACAGGACGGCATTGCGGTCCACATCGATCCGGTCGTAGCTCACCACACGCACGCCGAGCGCACCAGACAGTCCATCGACCGTAATGGTCATCCCGTCGGCAAGGGGGACCGCCACCGCCTCCAGCGCGCCAAGCGCACGACGTGCATCGCCGTCACTCTGCTCCGCCAGCCATTGTATCGCGTCATCATTCATGACGAGCGCGCGTGTACCGAGACCGCGGTTCGTATCGTGCAGCGCCCGCGAGATCACGTGGCGAACATCGTCCACCCCGAGTGGCCGGAGTGCATAGACCCGGCAACGTGAGAGCAAGGCGCCCACGACCGCGAACGCCGGCACTTCGGTGGTGGCACCGCACAGGGAGATCACACCGCTTTCGACGTGCGGGAGCAATGCGTCCTGCTGCGACTTCGCCCAGCGATGAATCTCGTCGACCACGACGAGTGTGCGGCGCCCCTCGATATCGAGACGGCGCTCCGCGTCCTGCACGATGTCGCGCAGTCGGGGAATGCCATCCGTCACCGCATTGAGCACCACCACCGTCTGTTGCGTATAGCGCCCGATCAGACTCGCCACCGTCGTCTTGCCAGTGCCGCTCGGCCCCGTGAGGATCACGCTGCCGATGGTGCCATTGCGGATGGCATCGCCGAGTGGTCGGCCTACCGCCAAGAGGTGCTGCTGGCCCATCACCTCTTCCAGGCGCTCGGGGCGCATGCGTGCAGCCAGCGGTTCAGCGTTCGCACCGGCCGCGAACAACGACGGACCGCCGAGGCCTGGCCCTTTGGAAGGCGGACGAGTCACGACAGCGCTTCCTCGAGCGACAGCCGAGCCGCTGCCGACTCGATTGCCTGAAGCAGCTGCGGTTCCTGGCGAAGGGCCACTGCCGAAGGGGTCCATGTGGGCAGTGGCACGTCCGCACGCTCCAACAGCCCCATGCCATCGAGCAGATAGCTCCAGCGATCCGTACGCGAGTAAATCACCAGGAGCAGCTCAGGTGTGAGGGTGAGCTGGTCGTCCCCGGTGAACAGACACACCTCCACCGCACCGTACGCGGCGAGCGGCAGTCGCAAACGCCCGATGGTTTCTCGCACATCCGGAAGACCAAGCAGGTTCCCGCTCCAGCACCGCCCCGATCGCACGTCTCGTACGCGGACATCGACGGCGGGGTCGAGATGCAGTGACAGCGCGTGCAGCAGGTCCACGGTCCGCTCCGCTGTCGCTCCCACGATGGTGCACAGCACGCCGTCCACGCGGCTCACGACGAACCAGTCTTCACCGCTGCGGAAACGCTGCCGATCGGAAAGTGCCAGCGTGGTCAGTTCGCTCATGCGTTGCCCGCGCCGGCGAGCGCACGCGCGTGCGACAGCAACGTCTCGCGGGTGTTCGCTGACGGGTCCTCGATCACGACCGCCACCAGCTGCTGCAGCATGCGTCCCAGGGCTGGCCCGGCCGCAATCCCCGCACCGCGAAGATCGTCGCCGTCCACGGCCAGATCCGCGACTTCGATCGCATCATGAAACGCGACCCGCAGCAGGCGCCGGTGGAATGTTCGCAAGACCTGCGCAGGCACGGGTGAACTGCCGACCGACAGTCGAGCAGCCAGCAGCCGTGAAAACCCCGCCGCGCGAAGTCGCCCGACCGAGGCGGCGAGACGGCGCAGCGAGGCATCGTCCGGCACGCCTTCCGCACGGAACTGCCCGGCGAGCGTCGCCCCATGCACCGCGATGCGCTCGACGAGCGACGAGATGGTCGCGATGTCGTGGTTGGAGAACCGGAGTGCCTTCAGGGCCCGTTCCACCGACTTGCCGTCGAGATCGCCGAACAGTGCCGCAAACCGAAGCAGTTTGCGGAGAGGGCGCGACGCCAGTGCGGGGGGCGGCACCACATCGACGGAGGCCAGCGCCATCGGAGACACATCGGCCAGCGACGGAATGAGTGCCGCAAAGGCTCCACTGTCACGCCAGCGGGCAAATGCCACCGACGGACGGGTAACCTGCTCCATGGTCTTCTCGAGTTCCTGCTTCACTCGCTCGGGAGAGAGCCGGGTGAGATGCGGAGCACTGGCAACAATGGCCTGCCAGGTGGCGTCGTCGATGGCAAAGTCGAATCGAGCCGCGAAGCGGATGGCACGCAGCGCCCGCAAGCGGTCCTCACGCATGCGCTCGTCGGCCACTCCCACGGCGCGGACAATGCGTCGTCCGAGATCCTCCTGCCCTTCGAACGGGTCACGCACGCGCTTCGCGATCGGATCGTACGCGATCGCGTTGATGGTAAAGTCCCGACGCGCCAGATCTTCGTCCAGCGACGCCCCGAACTGCACCACCGCATGACGACCATCGGTCTGTACGTCGTGCCGAAAGGTCGTGACCTCATGCATGCGCCCGTCCCGGTCCAACACGCCGATGGTTCCGAACTCGATGCCGACCGGCACGGTGCGCTTGAACAGTCGGCGCACCTCCTGCGGGGTGGCCGATGTAGCCAGATCCCAGTCGAGGTGCGCCAGTCCCAAAAGGGCATCGCGCACCGCGCCCCCCACACACCACGCCTCGTAGCCCGCCTGCTGCAACGTGCGGGCGATCTCGATGACCTGCCCGGGTGGGCGCAGCGTCGGTGACGTCACCCGCAGAGCACGCTCCCGCCGTTCACGTTGAGGATTTCTCCCGTCACGTGACGTGCCAGCGGGCTGGCGAGGAACAGGACCGGACCGGCGATGTCGTCGGGGCTCGCCACACGCCGCAGCGGGATATTGGCTTCGATCCGATCGCGACCCTCCCCGGAAAACGGACGGGCGACCGCTTCGGTGTCCACCCACCCCGGTGCCACGCTGTTCACCGTGATGTCACGTGCCCCGAGCTCCACGGCGAGGGACTTCACGAAGGAGATCATCGCGCCCTTGCTGGCCGCGTAGTCGGCATGGCCGGCTTCTCCGCGCTGACCTGCCGTACTGGAGATGAATACAAGGCGCCCGCCGTCGGGCATGTGCCGAACGGCAGCGCGCGCCCCGAAGAACATCCCGTCGAGATTCGTCGCGATCGTGCGGTGCCACCGCTCGTCATCGAGATCACCGACCGGAATCGCCACGTCCGGCCAGATGCCGGAGTTCCCCACGTAGATGTTCACCTGTCCGAATCGCTGCACAGCTTCGGCCACAAACGCCTCGTTGGCGTCGCGCGTGGCGAGATCTCCCTTGTAGGCGAAGGCCTTCACGCCGAAGCTCTCGAGTTCCGCCACGATCGCATTGGCCTCGGCTTCGCGCGAACGGTACGCGATGCCGACGTCGGCACCGGCCTTCGCGAGCAGCCGCGCGCAGGCGGCCCCGATGCCGCGCGCCCCACCGGTCACGAGCGCCGTCTTTCCCGCAAGAGTGATCACAGCGTGGCCTCGATGGCGTCGCAGATGGCATGCTGGATGCAGAGATGGATTTCCTGCGCCCGATCGGTACGACTGGTCGGCACGACAATGCACAAATCGGCGCGATCCTTCAGGGCGCCGCCATCCTTGGCACTCAGCGCCAGCACCGCGATCCCCTTGGCCCGCGCCGCATCAGCGGCCAACAGCACATTCGGGGAGTTGCCACTCGTGGAATGAATGATGAGCAGATCCCCGGCCCGTCCGAGCGCCTCGACCTGCCGCTCGAAGACGTGGTCGAACCCGAAGTCGTTTCCGGTCGCCGTCAGCAGTGAACTGTCAGTGGTCAGCGCGATGGCGGGATATGCTCGCCGATTGCGCATGTACCGCACCACGTACTCCGTCGCCATGTGCTGCGCGTCGGCCGCCGAACCACCGTTGCCGCAGAACAGGAGGGTCCCCCCCCGCGCCACCGTTTCCTGTACCATCGCGAGCGCCTGACCGATCTGTGCCTCGAGCTGTGCTGCGGTGCGCTCCGCGGTGGCCGCCAGCTCGCGGAGCGCCCCGAGGAGCGGTGCCACCGCCGTGCCGTCGTTGGTGTTCATGTATGGGAAGAAGTGGGAGACATGAGATGTGTCGCCTTCATCGCTGGAACATCCGCTTCATGCGGTCCAACAGACCGGGCCGAAGTGGCGGGACCGGCATGGTATCCTCGTCGTCCAGAAGACATCGCGCGTTACCATGGGTGAGCAGGGCGACCTGCTCCTCCCCGCCCCGTTCAAGCAGCCAGTCACGCGCGGCCGCGAGCGATCGGTGATCGCCGTGATTGTCCGACGCGAGGATATCGATCAACCCATCAGCGAGCATCGCCCGCGCCAGTTCGGCCGGTACACCGCGCCCCATGAGTACCGACGCATCGGTCTGGATCACGACCCCGATGGAGCGCCACTCGCGTACGATGTCGACCGTGCAGCCGAAATAGCGTTCCGGATGCGCGAGCACGGGCGTTCGGCCGCTGCGCGCAATGCGCCGGAGCTCTGCCGTGGCGCCGCGCGGAAGGCCGCCCCGGGTGAACTCCACGAGCACCGCCCGAGAACCGCCGAGTGACAGATCCGTACCGGTCAGATCCATGTTGGGGGCATCAAGCATGATCTCCCAACCGAGCCGCAACGCGAGTCCCGCAGGGGCGCGCTGCTGCAACTCCGCGAAGATCTCACGATGCCGCTCGATGGGCGCATCGGCCGCCTGGCTGGCATTCAGGTGGGGCGTACACACGAGGGTGGTCACCCCGTCGTCGGCAAAACGTTGCAGTACCGGCAACGACACCTCGAACGACGGCGATCCGTCGTCTACCCCTGGAAGCAGATGCGAATGAATGTCGATCATGCGCGTGTTTCCATGCCCTTGGCTCCGGCCAGCCGGACACGAGCGGCTCGGCGCGTGCCGCCCCTACACCGCGCGCTCACCGCACGGTGCGCGACGATCATCCCTGCAGACGCGCGGGTAGTGCGGCAATGCGAGCCATGGCGCGCGCCGCCCGCTCTTCCAGCCGCGAGGGATCATCAGCCGCGGCCTGGAAGGCATAGGACACGAGCGCGTCGATGGCCAGAAGATCCAGGGCCGTGGCGCGCGACGTTGATCCGGAGGCCAGCAGTGCATCGAGCAACTGCTCACCCGCTTCGATGCAGGCCTCCGGGACATCATGGACCGGACGAGACGCTGCCCCTGCAAGGAGTGCACACAGACGAGCATGCAGCGCAGATGGCGGTGCGGGATCGATGCGCGCCATCCACTCACCGACCGTGGTGGCTGCCGGTGCGGCGGGCGAGCGATCACTCGCCCCGGGCATCGCGTCGTCACGCACGGACAGCATCAGCCTGCCACCGCGAGGCGTGCAACGACGTCGCTGCCGGCGGCCAGCGCTGCATCGATCTGCGAGGGGTCTACACCGGCCTGCGCCATGTGTGGCTTGCCGCCCCCACGACCGCCGACGGTCGCCGCCACATCACGAACAATCACATCGGCACGAAGCCCACGATCACGCACGTCGTCCGTCGCCACCGTGAGCAGCGCGCCCTTGCCGTCCGCCAACGCGGCGCCAAGCAACGCCACCCCGCTGCCGAGTGCCTCACGGACCGCATCACCGAGCGCCTGCAGCGCCTTCACGTCCGGTACCTCGACACGTGATGCGACGAACCGCGTGCCGCCGATGTCGGTTGCCGCCTGGGCCAGCTGCTGCGCCAGACCGCCGCCGTGCGCACCACCACGCATCGCCTCGTCGAGGCGCTTCTCGAGTTGCTTCCGCTCGTCCATCAGCGCGTCGAGCTTCTTCTCGATCTGATCGATACCGGCCGTCATCCCCGACATCGGGACCTTCAGCCGTGCCGCCACGGTCAGCAGCGCCCGTTCGCGATCGGCGAGGAACTGGAAGGCACGCGGCCCGCTGACCGCCTCGATGCGGCGCACGCCGGCGGCCACACCGCTCTCGCTCACGATACGCACGAGGCCGATCTCCGAGGTGTTGCGCACATGCGTACCGCCGCAGAGCTCAACCGACAGCGAGGGGATCTCCACGACGCGCACCACATCGCCGTACTTCTCACCGAAGAGAGCCATGGCGCCGCGGGCAACCGCATCGGTGTACGACTCTTCCTTGGTATTGACCGGCGCAGAGGCCCACACGCCGGCGTTCACGTCGGCTTCGATCGCCATCAGCTGTTCGGGGGTAATCGGCCCGTGATGCGTGAAGTCGAAACGGAGGCGATCGGGCGCGACGAGCGATCCCGCCTGATGCACATGCTCGCCGAGGACCTTGCGCAATGCGGCGTGCAGCAGATGGGTGGCGGTGTGATTCCGCTCGGTGTCCTTGCGGCGATCACGCGGAACGGCGGCATGCGCACGTCCGAACACGATCTCCCCGCTCGGCACGCCAATGGCGGCGATGCGACCATCCAGCTTCCGCACTTCGTTGACCTGCACGCTCCAGCCGTCGCCGGTGATGCTGCCCTGATCGGACACCTGTCCGCCGGACTCCGCATAGAATGGCGATTCGCGGAGCATCACCGCGACGCGTCCGTCAGCGAGCTGGCGAACCGCGGTGACGACCGTGTCCACCTCGATCACGTCGTATCCCACGAACCGACCGAGCGCGGCCGCGTGCTGCTGGTCGTGCGTCCACTGGGTGGGATCGGCGAAATCGTCGGCACTCACCGTGATCTGCTTCGACTTGCGTTCATCCTGCGACTGCTTGCGCTGCGCGGAGAGCGCCTGCTCGAACCCGGAGATATCGACGAGATACCCACGCTCACGCGCCATCAGTTCGGTGAGGTCGATCGGGAAGCCGAAGGTATCGTAGAGACGGAAGGCGTCGTCCCCCGACAATGTCCCACGGAGCCGCGACGACCCCTGCGTTGAGCTCTCGGGCGCCAGCTCATCGAAGCGGCTCATGCCCGCGTCGATCGTGGCGAGGAATCGTTCCTCCTCGGCGCGGGTGGTCTCGAGGATGTGCTTGCGGCGTACGTGCAGTTCTGGATAGATGTCGCGCATCGTCTCGATGAGCGTCTCCACCACGTGCACCAGCGTGGGCTCCCGGCGGCCAAGCAGCCATGCGTGACGCACGGCGCGACGCAGGATGCGACGCAGGACATAGCCGCGCCCGTCGTTGCTCGGGAACACCCCATCGGCCAGCAGGAACGCGACCGCTCGTGCGTGGTCCGCAAGCACACGGAACGAGGCCGGATCGATCTCCTTGCCGCTCTTGTCGTGCGCCTTCCCGAGCCCAACACCGGGGCGGTACGGATACCCGATACCCACGATCTCCTCGACCTTCGCAATCAGCGGTCGGAAGCCGTCGGTATGAAAATTGTTCGTCACCCCCTGCATGACCGCGGCGATACGCTCGAGCCCCGCTCCCGTATCGACTGACGGCTTGGGAAGCGGCACCAAGGTGCCGTCGGCCTGTCGATCGAACTGCATGAAGACGAGGTTCCAGATCTCCAGGAAGCGGCCCGCTTCGGCACCTTCGACGAAGGCATCGAGCGAGTACTCTTCGAGATCCGTATTGGTCCACTCGCCAGAGGCGTCCGCAGGGAATGCCCAGTCGGGCGCCATCTTGGCGAGGTCCACGTAGATCTCCGTGCAGGGACCGCACGGGCCGGTATCGGCCATCTGCCAGAAGTTGTCCTTGGCCCCGAGCCCGTAAATGCGGTTGTCGGGGACATTGGCCACCTCCTTCCACAACTGCCGTGCCTCGTCGTCCTCGTGGAAGACGGTGACGCGGAGATGCTCACGCGGAATCTTCAGCTCCTCGGTGACGAACTCCCAGGCGAAGCGGATCGCATCGCGCT
>CAZNZG010000122.1:0-2960 GCA_964577455.1 uncultured Gemmatimonas sp.
GTAGGCTGCAGCGGAGCCGACGATCAGCAGGACCACGAGCGTATCGGGGGGCATGTCAGCTGCCCAGGCCGAGGGCGGTGCCGCCGGCATATACCACCCACGCGGCACCGTAGGCGAGGGCGAGCATGTAGGCGAACTGGATCGCGGCCCACTTCCAGCCCAGCGCACCGCCGCCGGCTTCGCGCACGGTCACGGCGATGGTGCTGATGCACATGAGCGCGAACACGTAGAACACCATCAGGCTGATGGCGATGAGCGGCGTGTACACCTTCCTGCCGGTCACCGGATTGATTTCGGCGACCAGCTTTTCGGTGAGGGCCGCTTCGTTTTCGCTGCCCACGCCGTAGATGGTGCCCATGGTGGACACGAACACCTCGCGGGCCGCGAACGACGCGGCGATCGACACGCCGATCTTCCAGTCGTACCCCAGCGGGCGCACGAGGGGTTCGATCGCGCGGCCGGTCTGGCCGAGGATCGAATGCTCGAGCTGCCGCTCCTGCTGCACTTCTGTCGGGAGCGCGCTGTCGACGGGCATCTTGGGATAGGTGGCCAGCGCCCACAGCACGATGCTGAGCGAAAGGATCACCGTGCCCGCGCGTCGCAGGAACAGCTGACACCGCTGCGCCACGCTCACGAGCAGCGACCATGGGCTGGGCCAGCGATAGGGCGGCAGCTCGAGGATCATGGGGCGCACGGGGCCCTTGAGCAGCGTGCGCTTGAAGATCGCCGCCACCACCAGCGCGGCCACCGTACCCAGCAGGTACATGCCGAGCATCGTCGCGCCCTGCATGGTGAGGCCGGGGAAAAGCGAGGTGGCGGGTACGAAGGCACCGATGAGCAGCGTATAGACCGGCAGACGCGCCGAGCAGCTCATGAGCGGCACCACCATGATGGTGGCGAGGCGGTCCTTGGGGTCTTCGATGGTGCGGGTGGCCATCACGCCGGGGACGGCGCAGGCGTATCCCGAGAGCATGGGGATGAAGCTTTTGCCGTGCAGCCCCACGGTGCGCATGATGCGGTCCATGAGGAACGCGGCGCGCGCCATGTAGCCCGAGTGCTCGAGCAGCGTGATGAAGGCGAAGAGAATCGCGATCTGCGGCAGGAAGACGAGGACCGAGCCCACGCCGCCGAACACGCCGTCCACGACGAGTGACTTGAGGTCTCCGTCGGTCATGCGATCGCCCACGGCGCCCCCCATGGCCGCGATGAGCACCTCGATGCCGTCCATGAGCGGCGCGGCCCAGGAGAAGACGGACTGGAAGACGATCGCCATGAGCAGCAGCAAGATCACCGGGCCGAAGACCCGATGCAGCACCACGCGATCGATGCGATCGCTGAAGTTCTGCTTGATCGTGCCCGGGCGCGACACGGTACGCTCGATGACCTGCGAGATCCACGCGTAGCGCACCTCGCTTTCGAGCCGCGAGGGTGTGAATCCCTGGGCCTTGAGCGTCTGCACTGCCTCGTCCACCCGCTCGGCGAGCTGTGGCACGTCGGCGAGATGCGGTTCGGAGCGGTTGCCCCCCAGCAGTCGCAGCGCTTCCATGCCGGCGGCGCTGGGCGAGAACCCATCGCCCACGAGGCACGCTTCCACCGGCGCGAGCGCCTGCTGCACGGGCGCAGGGAGCGAGAACTTGCGTGAGGGAGCAGGAAGCGTGGCCGCGGTGAGGAGCGCCTTCTTGAGCGGGTCGAGCCCCTCGCCGCGCTTGGCGACGGTGGGCACGATCGGTACGCCAAGCTCGTGAATGAGCTCGGGCACGTCGATCGTGATCCCTTCGTCCTGCGCCACGTCGAACTGGTTGAGCGCAATCACCACCGGTACGCCGAGTTCGATGATCTGGCCGGCAAGGAAGAGATTGCGTTCGAGGTGCACGGCGTCGACGACCACGAGCACCACGTCAGGCTTCCAGTGGTCGCCACCGCGATCGAGCAGGACGTCGAGGGCCACCCGCTCGTCGGGTGAGCCGGCGGAGAGCGAGTAGCTGCCCGGCAGGTCGAGCACGGCGATGCGACGGCCATCGGGGCCGCGGAAGCCGCCCTCGACGCGCTCGACGGTCACACCGGCGAAGTTGCCCACGCGCTGGCGGAGCCCGGTAAGGGCATTGAAGAGCGTGGTCTTGCCGGTGTTGGGGTTGCCGATGATGGCAACGCGCAGGGCCTCCTGCGCGGCCCCCGTCTTGCCGGCACTCGTGTCGACCGCATTGGCCGGCGTGGTGTCGGGGGGCGTGGGGGGGATGATCGTCACGGCGTTACGGGAGATGTCGCGCGTGCGGCGACATCGAGGTCAGCAGGCGCCGTCAGGCGCGGGCAGCGACGGGCTGCACGGTGATACCGGCCGTGAGCGCGGATCCGAGGGCGAGGCGGGTGCCGCGCACCTCCAGGAGCATGGAGTCGCGGGCGTCGATGATGTTGACCGCGGTGCCTTCACAGAGACCGAGTGCGCGGAGGCGGCAGGCTTCGTCGCCCGAGCATTCGATATCGATGACCGTGGCGCGGGTTCCGGCACGACAAGCATTCAACGCGCACGTGGTGCGCGGCGCAGTGTCGGCGGACTGGAGCGTGGGAAGGGAAACCGAGCGCACAGATCTAGTTGAGAATGGTTCTCAAAGCCTCTTACGGAGTATACATGCGGAGGGGAGGAGTGCGCAATGGGGAATTGGGATGTCGGAAATCCTCCGTCTGGGGTCGTGGTTGGGGTCGCGGTCGAACCCCGACATTTAGTCCCCGACCCCGACCCCGACTGGCAAGCAAAGCGCCGCCCCCAGAGCCCAAACCCCGACTGTTCGTAGACCCCGACCGTAGTAGCAGTGCCCCGACCGTCGTGGCAGTACCCCGACCGTCGTGGGAGTACCACGACCGCGACCCCGACCGCCGTGGCCGTTCAACGAGCGCCGACGGCGCGAGCCACGACCCCACCCACGACCACGACCACGCTGCAAGTCAGGCCGTCCGCCGCCTCA
>CAZNZG010000122.1:2970-4674 GCA_964577455.1 uncultured Gemmatimonas sp.
GCTGAAGATCGTGATGGCAATGAGCTGCGCCGTCGTGAGCCCGAACGTGAGCGTGTCGTCCTTGGCGCGGAAGAACTCCACGATGAACCGCTCCACGCCCGCCACGATGCAGTACAGGCCGAACAGCCAGCCTTCCTTGTGCGTGTGCGCGCGGAAGCGCCACAGGATGGCGAACATCATGAACCCCATCACCGTCTCGTAGAGCTGCGTGGGGTGCACCGCCACCACGTCGAGCGGATTGGTGCCGGCGGGGAACTCCACGCCGAACTGGCTGCTCATCACACTCACCGTGCTCGGCGGTGCGCCCTCGGGGAATTGCGTGGCGAGGAAGCCGTTCCACGGACGACCGTAGTCGTCGCCCACCGCCCAGCAGCCCGTGCGCCCCACGCTGTAGCCGGCGGCGATCGCAATGCCGGCCACGTCGGCGATGCGGAGGAAGTTGAGCTTCTTGTACTTGATCGTGGCCCAGCAGAGCGCCACCGATCCCATGAAGCCCCCCCAGAACACGAAGCCGCCGCGGCTGAGGAACGCTGCCGGGTCGCCGGTGAGCACCACGTAGTACGTCTTCGCGCCGATGAGCGTGCCGATCAGCGCGGCCATCACCAGATCGGGGATGGCCTCCGCTTCCTTGTCGTGCCCACGCCGCCACAGCTCGCGCTGACAGATGATCTGCGAGATCGCGAACGCTGCGAGGACCGCCAGGCCGAAGCCGGTGAGCTCGAGCGGGCCGAGGTGGAAGACCGTGGGGTGGTGCAGGATGGGAGAAAGCATGCCTAGAACATACCCGGGAGAGGCAAGGATGCCGTAGCCGTCATCGTGGGCTCGGCGCGATCGCCGCGCAGCAGGCGGAACAGTCCCGCGGCCGCGATCATCGCGGCATTGTCGGTGGCGAGCCGTGGCGATGGGGCAAACACGTGGCCGCCGCGCCCGGCGAACCGTTCGCGCATGGCCTGCTGCAGCGCCCCGTTGCACGCCACGCCCCCGCCCAGCACCACGCGGCCACGACGGTGCGCCTTCGCGGCGCGATACACCTTCTCGACCAGCGTCTCGATCACGGCGTCCTGAAAGCCGCGCGCGATGCTCGGCGCGTCCGCCTCGAGCGTGCCCGCGCGGTCGGCGTGGCGTACCGCGTACAGGACCGCCGTCTTGAGGCCGCTGAAGGAGCAGTCGAAGTAGTCGTCATCGCTGATCACCGCGCGGCGACGCAGCATGGGGCGTGCGAAGTGGTGCGGATGCCCGTGACCCGGGCTCTCGGCGGTGGCGGCGAGCTGTTCGATGGGGCGACCGCCGGGATACGGGAGACCGAGCAGCTTGGCCACCTTGTCGAACGCCTCGCCCACGGCGTCGTCGCGCGTCTGGCCAAGCAGCTGGTAGCGCCCCCACTCCGCGACGTCGAGCAGCAGCGTGTGGCCGCCGCTCACCAGCAGGGCGGTGAAGGGCGGCTTCGCGTCGGGGTGTTCGAGCAGCGTGGCGAAGAGATGCCCCTCGAGGTGGTGCACCGGCACCACCGGCTTGCCGTGCGAGAAGGCGAGCGTCTTGGCGTAGCTGGTCCCCACGAGCAGTGCGCCCACGAGCCCGGGGGCGTGCGTGACGGCGATGGCGTCGAGATCACCCACCCCCACCCCTGCGTCATGCAGCGCCGCGGCGACCGCCGGCACCATGCCGGGGGGATGCTGCCGGCGCGCGATCTCCGGCAACACGCCC
>CAZNZG010000122.1:4684-10332 GCA_964577455.1 uncultured Gemmatimonas sp.
GCGAGAGAATCACCAGCGAGTCGAGCGACATCGACTCGGGCGTGCCCGACACGACGGCCGCCGATGTCTCGTCGCAGGAGGTTTCGATGCCGAGGACGCGCACGCGTGAGCGTTACGACTTGGGCTGCGCGAGCAGCTGTTCGAGCAGGCGCTTGTTGCCGTCGTAGTTCTGCGTGAGGTCCATGTGTCCGATCAGGCGCTTCCGCACCACGCCGTCACGATCGATGATGAACGTTTCCGGCACCCCCGTGGTGCGATAGATCCCCTGGATCGAGCCGCTCGCATCGTGCAGCACTTCGAAGTGGATCCCGAACTCCTTCACGAACTCGCGGATCTTCTGCTCTTCACCGGCGTTGTCCACGCTCACCGCCACGATCTTGAGCCCCTTGGGGCCGAGCTCCTGATGCAGGCGCTCGATTTCCGGCATCTCGATGCGGCACGGGCCGCACCAGGTGGCCCAGATGTTGAGCATCACCACCTCGCCGCGGTAGTTGCTGAGCGACTTCATCTGCGGCGCGGGATCGAGCGTGGCCGCGGCGAAGCCCGGCGCGTCGGAGCCCGTGGTCACGTTGGTGAGTTCGTCCTTGAGGAAGTGCGAGGCGGTGAACGCCCCGCCCACCAGCACGGCGACGATCCCCAGCACCACCATCCACTGCTGCTTTGCGGTCATACGGTCTCCGAACAGAGGCTGCGCAGGACGGCGATCTCCGCCTGCGGGTTGGCGGCGCCGAAGACGGCGTTGCCGGCCACGAAGGTGTCAGCGCCGGCCTTCCAGCAGCGCTGGATGGTGTCGCGCGAGATCCCGCCGTCCACTTCCAGGACGGCGGTGCTCTGCGCCTGATCCAGCAGGAAGCGCGCGCGCTCGATCTTGTCGACCGAGTAGTCGATGAACTTCTGCCCGCCGTAGCCGGGGTTCACGCTCATGATCAGCAGCAGGTCGAGCATGTGCGCCACCTCCTCGATGGCGCTGAGTGACGTGCCGGGGTTGATGGCCACGCCGCACTTCACGCCCAGCTCCTTGATGCGGGCGAGCTGCCGGTCGAGATGCGGCGCGGCTTCGGCGTGAATGGTGAGCACGTCGGCGCCCGCCTTCACGTAGTCCTCGAAGTAGTTCTCGGGCTCGAGCACCATGAGGTGCACGTCCACGACCTTGCTGGTGGACTTCTTCACCGCTTCGATGACCTTCACGCCGAACGACAGGTTCGGCACGAAGCGGCCGTCCATCACGTCCACGTGGATCCAGTCGGCACCGCCGGCCTCACACATGGCGATCTCCTCGCCGAGTTTGCGGAAGTCGGCACTCAACACGGACGGCGCGATACGAACGCTCATGGCGTACTCTGGGGCAAAGGGCGGAGCAGGGTATCGGTGGGCGAGGTGCGGCCATCGCTCAGCACGATGGTGACCGCCCCCTGCAGCGGGAGCTGCTGCCCCGCGGCGGGAATGCTGGCGAGCACGGTGCCCGCCGGCTTGGGCGACGTCTGGAACTGTACTTCACCCACCTGGAGTCCGGCGTCGAGAATGGCGTTGCGCGCCGCGCCCTCGTCGAGATCCACGAGCGACGGGACGGTCATGAGTGCCGGCGGTGCCTCAGCCGGCGCGGCGGCACGTGCACTGTCGTCGCGGCGCTGCGTCTCCGCCGCGCGCTCGGCGGCCGTGGGTTCGGGGATGCGCCCCGTGGCGATGCTGTCGAGCATCACCGCGAGCGAATCCACGCCCGTGCCGCGGCCGGGCTCGAGACGGTTCACGGTGAAGACGCCAGCACCGGCGCCCAGCGAGACGCCCGCGATCCCCGCGATGAGCGCGCGCCTGCCCCACGTGGCGAGCGTCGGCGTTCTCGACGATCTGCTCTTCTTCTGTTTCGACGTCTCGGCCATGCTCTCTCCGTCCGTTCGCGCGCGATGCGTGATGAGTGCCGTGAATGACGACGTGGCTTACGCCGCGCGCCGCAACCGAGCGGCAAACGCACCATCGAAGCCATGCCGGTGCGGCAGCACGCGCAGCCGTCCGTTGTCGAGCACATCGTCGGGGACGGTGCCCGCGGGCGGTGCCTCGAGCGTGAACTCCGGGTGCTCGGCGAGGAACGCGTCCACCTGCTCGTCGTTCTCCTCGAGCTCGAGCGAGCAGGTGCTGTACACGAGCAGGCCACCCGGCTTCACGGCCTTGGCGGCCGCGCGCAGGATCTGCTTCTGCATGGCGCCCATCACGGCGAAGTCGCTCACGCGCAGCCGCCAGCGGGCATCGGGATGCCGGCGGAAGGTGCCGGTACCGGTGCAGGGGACATCCACGAGCACGGCATCGACCATCGTGGTGGCCGGCTGCCGCGCATCGGCCACGATGGTCACGAGGCGATCGGCATCGAGCCGGCCGAAGCCATCGAGCATGCGATCCACCCGCGACAGGTTGCGGTCCGATGCGAGCACGAGTGCCGCGCGGCGCGTGAGTTCGAGTGCCTTGCTGCCGGGGGCGGCGCAGAGATCCGCCACGGTGCCGCCCTCGGGGACGCACGCGTATTGCACCACCAGCGTGGCGGCAGGGTCCTGCACGTAGAACGCCCCCTGCTTGAAGGCGCCGAGCTCCGTGAGGGCCACACCGGCCGCGAGACGCAGCGAATCGGGCACGCGCGGCACCGCGAAGGTCTCCACGCCGGCGCCCTGCAGCGATGCCGCCAGCTCCTCAGGCGAGACCCCGTACGGCCGCACCACGATGCTGGCCTGCGCATTGTTGGCGTCGAGCAGGGCGCGCGTGTCGTCGGTGCCCCACCGTTCCACCCAGCGCGCCACCACCCACCGCGGATGCGAATACGCCTGCGCCAGCGCGTCGAGCGGATCGGCCGGCACGGCGGGCTCGATGGTGTCGCGCTCGCGATCGATACGGCGCAGCACGGCGTTGGCGAGCTTGCTGGCCCCGATACCGTGCCGGCGCTTGGTGAGCTCCACGGTCTGTCCGATCGCCGCGTACGGCGGCACGCTGCCCATGCTGAGCAGCTGATAGGCACCGAGGCGCAGCAGGTCGGCCACATCGGCGTCGAGCTTGGCGATGCCCCCGCGCACGCGCTCGGCGAGGATCGCATCGAGGCGTCCGCGCGTGCGCAGCGTGCCCCACACGAGCTCCTGCACCCAGCGGCGATCGCGCGCGTCGAGCGGCTGCGTGCGGCGTTCGAAGGCGCCGTCGAGCAGTTGGCCGGCGCGCAGATCCGCGAGCATCAGCGCGGCCGCGGTGCGCGACTCGGTCACCCCGGGGCCGGCATTGCCGTGGGCGTGGCCGCGCCCATTGCGGGGACCGCGCGGAGGCGCCACGGGGCTCACGGCAGCGGCTGGCCGGGGGGATCGAACTGCTGCCCCGCCTGTACGCCGCGGCCGCGTGCCCACGACGCGACGGTCATGCGCGCCTTGCCGCTGGGCTGCACGTCCATGAATCGCACCGCGCCCTCGGCGCAGCGCACCACGAGCCCCAGCTCGTCGGCGCTGCGCACCGTGCCCGGCGGGCTCGCGAGCGTGGGCTCGTCGAGCTCCGCGTCGGTGCCGTCACCCACCACACGCGCGCCGAAGCACTTCACGTCCACGCCATTGAGAGGCGCGAAGGCGCCCGGGCGCGGATCGAAGGCGCGCGCCACACGTGACACCTCGGTGGCGCGCTTCGTGAAGTCGAGGCGCGCCATGCTGCGATCGATCTTGGGCGCATAGGTGCTGCGCGCGTCGTCCTGTGCCACGGGGCGCGACACACCGGCCTCGATCAACGTGAGCGCCTGTACGATCGCGAGCGCGCCCATTTCGGCGAGCTGGTCATGCAGTTCGCCGTAGGTGGTTTCGGGGCCGATGGGGGTGCGCAGCACATGCAGCATGTCGCCGGCATCGAGGGCGGGCACCATCTGCATGATGGTCACGCCGGTTTCGGGCATGCCCTGGAGGATGCTCGCCTGGATGGGCGCGGCGCCGCGCAGCTCGGGGAGCAGCGAGGCGTGGATGTTGAGTGTGCCGTGCGGCGGCAGGTCGATGACGGCCTTGGGGAGAATGTGCCCGTAGGCCACCACCACCGAGATGTCGGGGGCGAGGTCGCGCATCTGCTGCAGGAACTCGTCGCCCCGCGGCTTGAGTGGCTGCAGCACGGGCACGCCCTCCTCGAGCGCCACGACCTTCACCGGCGACGGATCGAGCTGCGTGCGCGAGCGCCCGCGCGGCTTGTCGGGCTGGGTGACCACGCCCACCACGTCGTGCCCCTCGCCGAGGAGCGCGCGCAGTGGCGGCACGGCGAAATCGGGCGTGCCCCAGAAGAGGATCCTCATGGGGACGCCGCCTCCTTATGCGTTCGAGTCACTCGCGCTGGACGCCTTGGCGTCCTTCTCGGGCGGCAGATCGCCCACGGGGAGCACGCGCACGTTCTTCGGATACTTCACCTTCTCGTACTCCCACTCCTTCATGGCCGAGCGCTTCTTGAGCATGCTGAGGCGATCGGTGAAGAGCTTGCCGTGCAGGTGATCGATCTCGTGCTGCAGGCAGCGGCCGAGGAGGTTGGCGGCGTGTTCGATCTCGTACCACTTGCCGTCGATGTCCTGCGCGCGCACGGTGATGCGTGCGTGGCGGTCCACGTCGGCGTAGATCTCGGGGATGGAGAGGCATCCCTCTTCCCCGCGCACCAGCCCGCCCTCCTTGTGCACGATCTCGGGGTTGATCACCACGAGGCGCACGTCGTCGGCATCGACCACGCAGAGGCGCTCGCTGCGTCCCACCTGGGGCGCGGCGAGGCCCACGCCCTTCGCGGCTTCCATCGTGTCGAACATGTCGTCGACGAGACGGCGCAGCTCCGGGGTGATCTGGGTGACGGTCTCGGTCTCCTGGCGGAGAATGGGCGAGCCGAAGACGTGGATGTCGAGAAGGGACACGGGATGCGGTGCTGGCCGTGAATTACGCGGCGGGAGCGGCGGTGCCGCCCACGGCCACGATGCGGCCGCGTTCGACGATCAGCTTGCTCTCGCCCGACTTGATGGTGATGCGGTCGGTGAGCGTGGCGGCGCCGTCCTTGCCGGTGGCGGCGATGTGCACGACTTCACCCACGATGCCGCCGGCGGTGACGATTTCGTCGCCCTTCTTGAGGGTCTTCACGCGCTCTTCGTGCTGCTTGCGCTGCCTCTGCTGCGGGCGAATGAGCACGAAGTAGAAGATCGCGAAGATCGCGCCGTACATGAAGATCATCTGCGGGATGGCGCTGGTGGGCGCGGCCTGCAGCAGGGCGAAGCTGGCGAGAACGGGTGCGATCATGGGGTAGCGGTCTTGCTTGAGTGGTAACGGGCGAGCCAGTCACGGCTCCAGCCCTCGAACGTGCCGTTGATGACGGCGGCGCGGGCCTCGCGCATCAGCGCGATGAGGAAATGTACATTGTGCAGGCTGAGGAGGCGGAGTCCGAGGATCTCTTCGGCGATGAACAGGTGCCGGATGTAGGCCTTGCTGAAGCGGGCGCAGGCGGCACAGGTGCAGCCGTCCTCGAGGGGGCTCGCGTCGGTGCGCCACTGGGCGTTCTTGATGCTGCGGCGGCCGGTGCTGGTGAAGAACGCCCCGGTGCGCCCCATCCGGGTGGGCGCCACGCAGTCGAAGAGGTCCACCCCACGGGCCACGCCTTCCACGAGGTCTTCGGGGAAGCCCACGCCCATG
>CAZNZG010000123.1:0-10331 GCA_964577455.1 uncultured Gemmatimonas sp.
GAAGCAGATCGTACAACGTGGAGGGGGGTTCTGCCGGGGGGCGCCACGCCGCTTCCTGGCGGGCCGTGGGGCGCGGCAGTCGCGCCACCAACTCGCGGATCTTGTCGAGGCAGGCGGCATCGTCGTCGAGCGCGTAATGCGCCACGCCGGACACTTCGGTATGGGTGGTCGCCCCACCGAGCGTTTCGCCATCGACGGTCTGTCCCGTGGCACCCTTCACGAGATTGGGCCCGCCGAGCCCCATGAAAGACGTCCCCTTCACCATCAGGATCACGTCGCTCAAGGCAGGCAAGTAAGCACCGCCCGCCACACACTGCCCCATCACCGCCGCGAACTGCGGGATGCGCAGGTAGCGCCGCATGATCGAGTTGTAGTAGAAGATGCGCGCGGCACCGTACTGTCCGGGGAATACTCCCCCCTGGTAGGGCAGATTCACGCCGGCGGAGTCGACGAGATACACGATCGGAATGCGGCAGCGCATCGCGATCTCCTGAGCGCGCAGGATCTTGGTGATCGTCTCCGGCCACCAAGAGCCCGCCTTCACGGTCGCGTCATTGGCCACCACGACCACCTCGCGCCCCTCGACCATCGCCACCCCGGTTACCACCCCGGCGCCTGGGGCTTGCCCGTCGTAGCGGTCGTGCGCCACGAGGAGGCCGACTTCAAGGAACGGCGTTCCCGGATCCGCGAGGCGTTCCACACGCTCGCGCGCCGTCAGCTTTCCCTGCTTGTGCTGCTTCTCGATTTTGTCAGCGCCGCCACCGAGACGGAGGCGGGCCTCCAGCGCGCGGACTTCCTCGGCGAGCTGGCGTAGGCGCCCGCTCACGCGTCCTGCTGCTGCCGGGCAGCAAACCATTCGCGAATGTAGTCCACGAGCTCCTGAGTGCTCGTGCCGGGCCCGAAGAGGCGCGCTACGCCGCTGGCCTGGAGCTGCTCCATGTCTTCCTTCGGAATGATGCCACCGCCGGTGAGGAGGATGTCGTCGCGCCCTGCCTCGACGAGCAGGTCACGCACCCGCGGAAAGAGTGTCATGTGCGCGCCGGAAAGAATCGACAGGCCTACCACGTCGACGTCTTCCTGCACGGCCGCGGTGGCGATCATCTCGGGCGTCTGGTGCAGGCCGGTGTAGATCACTTCCATGCCGGCGTCGCGCAGCGCGGCTGCCACCACTTTGGCGCCGCGATCGTGTCCGTCGAGGCCGGGCTTGGCCACCAGCACGCGAATGGGTCGGGTCATCTGTTGGGTCATCGGGGAGGGTCCTGCTCTCGCGCCGCTCCGTGGGTCTGCACACGGCGCCAAGACGAAACTTACTCAGCCGTCCTTGCGGGCCACCAGCATCATCTCGCTCGACGTGCGGCTGAGCGGCCGGGCGGACCATGAATCGAATGCCTGTTCGACGATCAGCCCCACCTCGCGCATCCGGTGTGCCAGCTCCGACGCCGTGTAGAGGCGGATCCGGTGCGAGCGCTCGCCATGCCCCTTGGGCCCACGCCACGTAGAGGTGATCTCCAGGAAACCGGAGAGGGGGTCGAAGTGGCGCTCCTGACCGAACATGGTGCCGTCTTCGCTGCTCCACCAATCACGCGACAGGAACTTCGCCATCACGCCATCGCGAGCGCCGCCGTGCCACACCAGTACACCACCCGGCTTCAGCACGCGGGCAAACTGGGACAACACGCGGATATCGTCATTCGGATCGTCGAAAAACCCGAATGAAGTGAACAGATTGACTACGGCGTCGAATCGCCCGGTCCACTTGGCGGGGAGCTTGCGCATGTCCCCCTGTGTATAGCGGAGCGATTTGCCGGCTCCACGCTTTCTGGCGACCGCAAGCAGGTCCTCGGAGTAGTCGAGCCCGTCCACCTCGAAGCCCGCCTCGGCGAGCAGGTGAGCGTGGCGCCCCTGGCCACAGGGACAATCGAGCACACGGGCCCCCGAAGGGAGTTCCAGCACGTCGATCAAGCGGGCCACCTCCTTCCGATCCTGGACCAGATCGAAAAGCGGCTCGTACTCGTGGAGATACTGCTGGTCGAACTGGGTGGCCCACCAAGGGCTGTTCGTCGTCATCCGGAGACGCTAGATACAGGGACGAACCCGCACAAGCCGCATGTGCCCGGCACCGTCCCTGAATCGGGGGGCGGCCTCCCGGGCGGCCCCCTTCGCCGCATCGGAACCTGTGCCTACGATCCGTCTCATCTACGCCAGTGCCGCCGCCGTGGGCATGCCCTACGGCACGCTCGTCGACATCATGTCCCATGCCCAGCAGCGCAATCCCGAGCGCCAGATCACCGGGATGCTCTGCTACGGCTCAGGGCAGTTTCTGCAGGCGCTCGAAGGGGAGCGCGCCACGGTTACCACCCTCTATCACCGTATCGCCGGCGATGCGCGCCACGCCCAGTGCCAGCTGATGTCGGTCGAGGAGATCTCCACGCGGGACTTCCCCGAGTGGTCGATGAAGGTGGTGAACTGGGAAGACGGCGATAGCGCCCGGCGGCGGGCCATGCTCGAGGCAGACACTGGCTCGAGCACGTTCAGCCCGCTGACCATGACCGCGGCGCAGGCGGGCACCTTCCTGCAGCATCTGGCGGAGCTGGAACGCGACCTGGCCGGCGACTGAAACGACCCGGCGCCACCGACCCGAGGGCCGGTGGCGCCGTTCGTGCACTCCCGACGATCAGAAGAAGACCGGTTCGCGATAGGAGCCGAAGACGTCCTCGAGCGCGGCACGGATTTCGTAGAGCGTACAGTAGGAACGAGCGCAGTCGAGGATGTGGGGCACCACGTTGTCGCTCCCGCGCGCGGCGGTACGAAGCGCGTCGAGATTCCGTGCGCACAACGCGTTGTCGCGCGATGCCCGCAGCGCCGCCATCTTCTCGCGCTGTGCCTGTTCCGCCTCGGCGCCGATCTTCAGTGTGGGAATACTGAGTTCCGGTTCCTCGGTGACGAACTCGTTGACGCCCACGACCAACCTGCGGCGCTGCTCGATCTCCCACTGTTGGCGTGCCGCACTCTCGGCGATGCGCTTCTGAAACCACCCCTCTTCGAGTCCCTTCACCACGCCGCCAACCGCGGCAATCTGCTCGAAGAGCGCTTCGGCCTCTCGCTCCATCTCATCGGTGAGTGCTTCCACGTAGTACGACCCGCCAAGCGGATCCATGACGTTGGGCACGCCGGTCTCGTAGGCGAGAATCTGCTGCGTGCGGAGCGCCACCTGCACGGCCGGCTCGGTAGGCAGCGAAAGCGTTTCGTCCATCGAATTCGTGTGCAGCGACTGCGTCCCACCAAGCACGGCCGCGAGCGCCTGGTACGCCACGCGCACGACATTGTTCATGGGTTGCTGCGCAGTCAGCGTGACGCCGGCCGTCTGCGAATGGAACCGCATCATCCACGATCGCGGGTTCTTCGCACCGTACCGCTCCCTGAGATGTCGTGCCCAGATGCGGCGTGCTGCGCGCAACTTGGCAATCTCTTCGAAGAAGTCGTTGTGAATATCCCAGAAGAACGACAATCGGGGGGCGAACTCATCGACGTCGAGACCGCGGGCGATTCCCCGTTCCACGTAGGTGAACCCATCGGCGAGTGTGAACGCCAGCTCCTGCGCGGCCGTGGCGCCCGCCTCCCGGATGTGATAGCCGGAGATGGAGATCGTGTTCCAGTTGGGCGCATGCTTGGCACACCAATCGAAGCCGTCGACGATGAGTCGCAGTGCGGGTTCGATCGGGAAGCACCAGGCGTGCTGCGCCATGTACTCCTTGAGAATGTCGTTCTGCACCGTGCCCTGCAGCTTCTCCGCGCTCACCCCCTGCTTTTCGGCAGCCGCGATATAGAAGCACAGCAGAATGATCGCCGGTCCATTGATCGTCATGCTCGTGGAGACCTTGTCGAGGGGAATCCCCTCGAACAGTGCCTCCATGTCGGCGAGTGACGAGATGGCCACTCCGCACTTCCCCACCTCGCCTTCCGAACGCGGATGGTCGGAGTCGTAGCCCATTAGCGTCGGGAAGTCGAACGCGACCGACAGCCCCGTCTGTCCCTGTGACAGAAGGAACTTGTAGCGTTGGTTCGTCTCCTTCGCCGTGCCGAAGCCGGCGAACTGACGCATGGTCCACAGCTTCCCGCGGTACCCGGTGGGGTGAATACCGCGCGTGAAGGGCCAACTGCCGGGCGTTTCGAAGGCCGTACCTGAAGAGTTCTCCAGGTCCAGTGCCGTATACAGCGCCGGAACTTCGCTGGCTGAGTTGGTGAAGGCGATGTCGCGCTTGCGGCCGCCGTCGTACTGTCCACGCCAGCGCGACACTTCCTGCCGCAGCGAGTCCAGCTCTTCCTGTTGCTGACGGACGACGTCTTCGAGCTCACGAATGGAGGTCATGCGCTGATCCCTGAAGTAGACGGCAACGGCGCGAATGAGGCGCCGGTGAGCAAAGCGGTACTGCGGGCCCTCAAGGTGTCCGCCACAGCAAACGGCACCAGGGTCCCCTCCTCGAGTCCATCAAGCTGCGCATCGAGCCACGCCAACGTGGCGGCGTCCTGCCACAATCGTTGACGCACCTGCTGCTCGACGACTTCCATGACACGTTCACGCAGTCTCGCACGACGCCGAATGCGCAACTCGCCCGACTGTTCAAGATAACGGAAGTGCCGATCGAGCGATTGCGCGATGTCCTCGATGCCCTCGTTCTGGGCGGCAACCGAGCGCAGCACCGGCGGCGTCCATTGCTCCGGCGCCTCGGCCCGGGCCGCTGCCCGGGCGGCGCGGGCCGGGTTCATGGCATCACGCAATGCATCGCGGTCAGGGGCCGCCCGCAGATCTACGCCGTGATGCGCCGGTACGTTCTGGAGGGCCGCGCCGGCGCGCAAGCCGAGCATCAGTTCGATGTCGTTGCGCAGGCGGTCCGCTCCCGGCCGATCAGCCTTGTTGACGGTGTAGACGTCGGCGATCTCCATGACACCGGCCTTGAGCGTCTGGATGGAGTCGCCCGACTCGGGCACCAGAACAACGAGAGTGGAATCGGCCGCGCGCGCCACATCGAGCTCGCTCTGCCCCACACCGACGGTCTCGATGATGATCACATCCATGCCGAACCCGTCCAGCACGTCGCACACTTCGCGGGTGGCCGTGGCCAGCCCGCCCAGCGACCCGCGGGTGGCCATCGACCGGATGAAGACTCCCGGATCGAGCGCGATCTCCTCCATGCGGATACGATCACCGAGCAGCGCGCCGCCGGTGAACGGCGACGTGGGATCTACGGCCACGATCCCCACCCGCAGACCGTGCGCGCGGTAGTGGCGTGCCAGTCGTGTGGTCAGCGTGCTCTTGCCGGCGCCCGGCGGTCCGGTGATGCCGATCCGTCGGGCGCGGCCGAGCAGCGCGTGCTGGGCAGCGAGTAGCTGTTCAAATCCGGCCCGGTGGTTCTCGACGATGCTCACGGCGCGGGCGAGTGCCGCCGGCTTGCCTGAGCGGAACTGGTCGAGCAGTCGCGCCAGCGCGGCGTCAGTCGGTACTGTCGTCATGCTCATCTCTGATGTCACCCACCAACTCTTCCAGAAGATCTTCCAGCGTGACCAGCCCCACGAGCGATTCCGCGTCACGCACGATTGCCAGCTGACGCCGCGAGCGGAGCAATTCGAAGAGTAGTTCCTTGGCGCGTTTATCGGCGGTGGTCACACTCACCGGACGAATTGCCGGCCACGACTCCCCACGCCGGCGAAAGACGTCAAACACATGGACCATGCCGATGATCTGGTCGGGAGACTCGCGATAGACCGGGATGCGGCTGTAACCGGCACTCGCCACCTGCAGCGCGAGGTCGGCGGGGGCCAATCCCTCGCGCAACGTGAACATCTCGGCTCGCGGCGTCATCACATCGCGCACGGACTTGTCGCCGAACTGTACCACGCCGGAGATGATGGCCATCTCCTCCGTGGCACCGATGTCGTTGAATGTGCCATCGCGGAGCAGTTCTTCCAGCCCGTCGCGGAGTTCGTCGTCGCTTTCCGGTTCGACAGGGCGAGACACGTAGCGCCGGATCGTGTTGGCCACGGCATGAAATGGCGCGAGGACGAGATCGACCACCCGAAGCAGCGGCACCAGGAGCGGCACCAGCTTCGGCGCCCAGCGCCGTGCGATCGCGCGCGGCAGCAACTGGCCGAACACGAGCAGCATCACCAGGAACAGCGTAACGTCGAACACGAAGGTCCAGGCACGCAGCCCGTCGGCCATGGCAATGAACGAACCTGTCGCGAACACCACCAGCATGCTGGCGGTGCCAGCCGTGTGCACGAGTCGCATCGGCCGCTCGAGGTACCGGGCCATCGCGCCGACGCCGCCGGCACGGTGCTCGATCCAATGGCGGAGCCACAATCGGCTGACCGCGCGCACCGACGTGGCCGCCATGGTGAGGACGGCCACGATCATGACAGCCATGAACATCGCAAAGCCGGTCATGATTCGCCGTCCTCGACCCGTTCACGCTCATCACCGCGTACGCGCTCGAGGAAAACCCGCTCGATCTTGCGGCGGATCACGCGTTCCACGACCACCCTGAACGGGCCAACGGTCAGCGACTCGCCCGCCCGGGGGACGCGCCCAAGCAGTTCGAGGATCAGCCCGCCGACCGTCGACACATCGTCGCGACTGAATTCGTAACCGAGCGCGCTGGAGAGATCGTCGAGCGTGAGGCGACCGGAGACCCAGTAGCGGGTATCGTCTTCATTCTCGACGAGGCGTTCCTCGTCGTCGTACTCGTCGCGGATCTCCCCAACCAGTTCCTCCAGCACATCTTCGATCGTGACGAGACCGGCGGTTCCACCGTACTCGTCGGCGACGATCGCAATGTGCCGCCGCGTTTGGCGGAACTCCTTGAGAAGATCGGCGATGCGCTTCGAGGCCGGGATGAATACCGGCGGCCGCATCAACGTACTCCACCCGCCCTCCGGCTCCTCATCGGCGAGGACCGACGGGAGCAGGTCCTTGACGTACAGAATCCCGACGATCTCGTCGATGGATTCCTCGAAGACCGGAACGCGCGAATGCTGGATACTCCGAATACGGTCCACCATCTCCGACCATGGTGTGTCGCGTTCGACGCCCAGCATGTCGACGCGGGGCACCATGACCTCAGCGGCTGTCGTTTCGCCAAAGTCGAACACACCGAGCAGGAGAGCCCGTTCGTCGCCGGTCACATCCGTCTCGCTCGTCACGACATCCCGGAACTGTTGCGCGGCCTCTTCGCGCCGCTCCTGCGTGGCATCGCTCTCCGACACCACCTCGGCAAAAAGCCCCTCCACCCAGTTGCCGAGCAAAACCACCGGCGACAGGACGCGCTCTACGAGGGTGGTGAACCCCTGCAGCCGATCGCTCGCATGCTCTGCCAGCGTATCACCCAGCACTCGTGCGGCGCTCTCGGCCACGAGGACGGTCGAAAGGCCGATCGTGATCAGCAGGGCGATCATCGGCAGCGTGGCCCGACTGGCAAGGTCGAGCGCCACCGCAAGGCCGCAGCCGGCCGCCAGATGGCCAGCCACCCGGGCAAAGGCGAGCGCGCGGTGCGTTCGCTCTCTGGCCGGTACCGCACGTGGAACCGCCGGCGTCGGCACACCAAACCCCGCGCGATCGGAGGGGCCGGAAACAGGTGCTTCCGACAACAGGGCGCCGTCGGCGAAGGCCGCCAGTGCCGCCTCGGTCGCACCGGCGACCCCGAGCCCCCAGGCAACTGCGCTCATGCGCGAGGGGACGGAGTCGACCAGAAGCGCTTCAAGAGCTGCTCCTGGCGTCGCCACATCGGCGACGTCGTACGTGCATCATCCTCCGGATGTTCCCAGCCACACGCGTGGAGTGTGCCATGCACGACGAGACGCGCGAGTTCCTCGCGCACCCCGACGCCGTGTGCCTCCGCCTGTCGGCGTGCCACGTCGGGGCAGATGTAGATGTCCCCGATGATTGCGCCACCCGGATCCGCTCCGAGGGCAAAGGTGATCACGTCGGTAGGGCCGCGATGGCCCAGGTGCTTCCGGTTGAGCGACGCCATCACGCGCGAGGAGACGAACGTGATGGACAGCATGGCGCGCGGCACCTTGAGAGCGCGCAACACGTTGCGCGAAAGATCGACGAGCCGCGAGGAGGCCACCGGAATCCGCACACCGTCGCATTCGATGGCGACGGCACGCGGTTCCGGCCTGGGCAATCGGGCGGGGCTCATCCACCACCTGCCGCGTCTTCGTTGTAGGCACGGATGATGTCCCGAACCAACCGATGACGAACGACGTCGGCTTCGCTGAAATAGTGAAACGCGATGCCCTCGATGCCGTGCAGAATGCGCTCGATCTGCATGAGCCCGGAGTCTTCGCGTCGAGGCAGGTCGACCTGTGTCTTGTCTCCGGTGATGACGATCTTCGAATTCACCCCGAGTCGGGTGAGGAACATCTTCATCTGCGCCCCCGTCGCATTCTGAGCCTCGTCGAGAATCACGAACGAGTCACCGAGCGTGCGACCGCGCATGAAGGCAAGCGGAGCCACTTCGATCGTCCGTGTTTCGATCAGCTTCTGAATCCGCTCGAACGGGATGAGATCGTCGAGGGCATCGTACAGCGGGCGAAGGTAGGGATCGACCTTCGCCTGCATGTCACCCGGGAGAAATCCGAGGCTTTCGCCGGCTTCCACCGCGGGACGCGCGAGCACGATGCGACGGACGCGCTTGCGCATGAGCGCGTCGACGGCGGCAGCGACGGCCAGATAGGTTTTCCCCGTGCCGGCGGGTCCGATCCCGACCACAATGTCGTGCTCGGCGATCTTCCGCAGGTACTCGCCCTGCCCAGGGGTCTTCGCCTGCACGCCGCGACGAGCACCGGGCAGCACGAGCGTGCCGGCGCTGGCCCCGGGGGTATCGGACGGACGTTCGGTCAGGGAGAGGCGAAGCACGTCATCCGCCGAGACCGTCTTTCCCTCGCGGACCATGGCAACGAGCGCCTGAGCCACGCTTTCAGCGCGACTCACGGCGTCGTTGTCACCCGAGAGGGAGAGGTGATCGCCCCGTAATGCCACGCGAGCACCTGTCGCACGCTCGATTTCCTTCAGGTTGCCGTCGTTCACGCCGGCGAGCATCTGCTGATCGGCTCCTTCCACCGTGACCCGGGCCGTGATGCTCTCGCCACGTTCGGCGCGGGGATCACTCACGTGGGGGCTCCGACGGATGAGGCGCCGCGTACCGCGATGTGCAATTCGTCGAGGTCCTCGGCAGGCACTGCCACCGGAGCACCCTCGTACAGCGAACGCGCCGCCGTCGTCTTGGGAAACGCGATGACGTCCCGAAGTGACGGGGCACCCGAGAGCAGCATGGCGATGCGATCGAAGCCGAAGGCGATGCCGCCATGTGGCGGCGCCCCGGCGCGAAGCCCCTCCAGCAGGAACCCGAAGCGTCGCTCCTGCTCGTCCACGTCACCAATACCGAGTAGCGAGAACATGCGCGACTGGGTGGCCGGATCGCTGGTGCGGATACTGCCGCCACCGAGCTCGGTCCCGTTGAGCACCGCATCATAGGCGAGGGCTCGCCACCGGGCCGGCTCATCGGGGAACGCGGCCATATCCTCCGGGTTCGGCGCCGTGAAGGGATGGTGAACGGCGGCGAGCGCACCGGTGGCCGGATCCTGCTCGAACATGGGGAAATCCACGACCCAGAGGAAACGCTGCACGCGATCATCCACGAGGTCGAGGCGTCGTGCGCATTCCTGGCGCACCCGGTCGAGCGCGGGACTGCTGATGCGATCGGGGGCCGCAACCATGAGCGCGAGGTCGCCATCGTTGAGCGCAATGGCGGCCTTGGCCTCGTCGGTCAGGAACTTGGCGACAGGCCCGTCGTAGCTGCCGTCTGCACGACGCAGGCGCAGCAACCCACCTGCACCGGCGCTCTTGGCGACGGCCTCCAGTTCGTCGACCTGCTTGCGGCTCCACGCGGCCCCGCCAGGCACCACCAGGCCGCGCACCCGGCCACCGCTCGCAAGCGCGCTGCTCGTCACGGCAAAGTCCAGACCGGCGAACACCCCGCTGAAATCACGCAGGACGAGATCGTACCGGAGATCCGGACGATCGCAGCCGTAGTACTCCATGGCGTCGGCATAGCTCATCCGATCGAAGTGCGCCGGTACATCGTCGCGTCCCGCCTCGCGCCACATGGCGCCGATGAGCCCTTCAGCAAGCGCCAGAATGTCTTCGCGCTCGATGAACGACGCCTCGATGTCGATCTGGGTGAACTCCGGCTGGCGATCGGCGCGCAGGTCCTCGTCGCGGAAGCAGCGGGCGATCTGGAAGTAGCGGTCGAAGCCGCAGCACATGAACA
>CAZNZG010000124.1:0-10294 GCA_964577455.1 uncultured Gemmatimonas sp.
AGTTCCGGCCGAAGACACCGATGACACCGATGACACCGACGGGACTGCGGGAACAGCACCACCGATAGCAACCGATGGGGCACGGACGGAACACGGATCACTGCATTCGAAGGGAAGGATCCTTGTGCTCTCCGTGCCCCATCGGCTCATATCCGTGGTGCTGTGCCCCCGGCTGCCATTCGCAGAATTCGGCGGCGTCTGGTACGCAAAACTCCCCGCGAGCCACGAGCCGTGGTACGCGGGGAGTTTCGGGTTACGTGTATCTGGCGAGGCGCGTCTGCGACCGCACAGTGTGCGCCTGCACATCACCGGCGGCCCCGTCCGGCCTCGTGCGCGTCGCCGGATCGACGCGCCAGGACAGGGCCAACACCGCCGGTGATACAGCCACGCGGGCTGGTGCACATCGCGGATGCATCACGCGCGTGCACCGCGTGGATCCCGCACCGATCACGGAGGCACGTGATGGCGACAGCAATATTGTGCAAAGTGGCGAATTGCACTAGAGGTGTCGCAAAACCCGCGCGCAGCACCGGCAGCAGCTTACGGTGCAGAGCGCGCCGCGTCAGCGTTGCGGACGCCGCTCCGCCACGAGCTTCGCCATCGCCTCGGTGTGCGCACTGCGCGGCGCACTGCGCGCGAGCCCGTCAATCACGCCATCGATGTCGGCGTCCGATCGATTCTGGCTGAGCTTGTACTTCCCCTCGAGGGATTCGATCACGATCGACACACCGACGACCGCGCGCATCTGAGCGTCGAGATAGTCGGCGGGGGCATCGTGCATTGCCCAGGGATGCGCCTGCGACGCCTCGTGGTGATCGGTCAGCGTCGCAAGATGTGCCGCCAGCCAGTCCACATCGTCGTGGAGCGTAACCGGTCCGGCCACGTGCACGGCCACGTAGTTCCAGGTGGGGACGACCTTGGCCGTTGCCTGCTTGGTGGGATACCACGACGGCGTGATGTAGTGGTCTGCCCCTGAGAACACCACGAGGCCGGGCACCGTCGAGTGCCCAGCGGACGTCAACAGCGCCACGTGCGGATTCATGCGGGCGAGGTGTCCGGTCAGCACGCCCCGCTCTCGATCGAGATGGAGCGGGACGTGTGTGGCGTACGGCGCCGCAGCATGGCCGTCGGCCATCGCCGACACGAGGACCCCGAGCGGATGCGCGACGATGAAGTCGTACAGGATCGCGCGATCCGCCTCACGAAATGGCGCCGGGATGTACATGGACCCTCAGGTGCTGGCGTTACCTAGGGCTCACCCCTTGATCGCCGCCTCGAGGATCTCGAGGCCGCTGGCCAGCTCGGCCTGCGTGATCACGAGCGGCGGCAGGAAGCGCAGCGTGTGTTCACCGGCACTCACCATGAGCAGGCCACGGTCGAAGGCGCGCCCGATGATCGCGGCCGCGGGCTCGTGCACATCCATGCCCCACATCAGCCCCTTGCCGCGAATGGCGCGCACGGCGCCGGTGCGGTCGGCGATCCCCTGCAGCTGCTCGCCGAACCACGCCCCCGTCTCCCGCACATGCTGCAGCAGCGCCGGCTCCGAGAGACGCTGCACCACATGGTGCGCCACATGCGCGAGCAACGGGCCGCCGCCGAAGGTGGTACCATGGTCGCCCGGCTGCATCACCCGTGCGACTTCGTCGGTCACCAGGATCGCGCCGATCGGCAGGCCATTGGCGAGTGGCTTGGCGATGGTGAGCATGTCGGGCTCGATGCCGAGCTGCTCGTACGCGAAGAACGAGCCGGTCCGCCCCAGCCCGCACTGGATCTCGTCGAGGATGAGCAGCACGTTGCGCTCCTTCGTGAGCGCGCGCAGTCCGCGCAGGAACTCGGGGTCCACCACGCGCACGCCGCCTTCTCCCTGGATGGGCTCCACGATCACCGCGGCCGCCGTTTCCGGATCGAGCACGGTGCGCAGTTCGTCGAGGTCCCGCTCCACGATCGTCACGCCACCCATGAGCGGGCGGAACGGCAGGCGATAGGCGGGACGGTCGGTCGCCGCGAGCGTGCCGGGCATGCGCCCGTGGAAGGAGCCACGCACCGCGATGATCTCGTGCTTGGCCAGGTGGCCGGTGCTCCCGGCCCACCGCCGCGCGAACTTGAACGCCCCCTCGTTGGCCTCGGCGCCGGAGTTGGCGTAGAACACGCTGCTCGCGAACGAGTGGTCCACGAACCATTGTGCCAGCGCTTCGCCGGGCGCGGTACGATAGAGATTGGAGGTGTGGATGAGCCCCGCCGCGAGCGCTTCCTGCACCGCGTTGTTCACGCCGGCGTCGTTGTGGCCGAGCGACGTGACGGCGATACCGGCCACGAAGTCGAGGTAGCGTTTGCCGGTGTCGTCGATCATGTACACGCCGTCGCCCCGCACGAAGAGCGGCGCCTGTCGCTTGTACGTACCCAGAATGGCGGGCAGCGACGCGTTCGCCGGCGTGGTGGCCGGTGCGGCGGGCGGAAGCATCGTGGACGTCATGGCAGCTACCTGAGATAGGGAAGGCTTAAGCAACACCGGTCGCGTCAGCGCGCGCGACGATCGCGGTCCCCGCATCGGGAACGGTGAGGGCGGCGAGATCGCCGATCCGCACCCGGAGTACACCACCCGCCAGTGCCGCGGCACAGGCGTCGAGCTTGGCGGCCATGCCGCCACCAGCCACCCCGCTCGACACGAGATCGCGCGCGGCGTCGAGGGTAAGCGTGGAAATGCGCGTCTTGTTCCCGTCGAGCACGCCGGGTACATCCGCCATCAGAAACAGCTCGTCGGCCCCGAGCGCGGCGGCGATCGCGGCCGCGGCATCGTCACCGTTCACGTTGTACGCACCAGCCTCCGGCGCGTTGCCCTCGGCCGTCTCGCGTGCGGCGACCGGAGAAATGACCGGCAGGAAGCCGGCGGCGAGCAGCGCATGGGCCACCGCCGGATTCACCGACGACGGCGTGCCGGAATGCCCGAATTGCGCCACGTCGATCGGCGTGGCGCGCAGCAGTCCCGCATCCTCGCCACTGATGCCCACCGCCGGTGCACCGGCGGCCACGAGCGCGCTCACCATCTGCTTGTTGGCGAGCCCGCTCAGCACCATGCGCACCAGCTCGAGCGCGGTATCGGTGGTCACGCGACGGCCACCGATGAATACCGGCTCCTCGCCGCGCAGCCGCTGCAGCGCGCTGATCTGGTCGCCGCCACCATGCACCACCACCACCCGGCCGTTGGTGGCGCACCAGAGCGCCGCGAGGGCTGCGGGAAGCAGCGGATCGTTCTGGGTGCGGCCGCCGAGCTTGACGACGATCATGCCTGCAGCCCCGCCGTCTCGGGGAGCCCCAGCATGAGATTCGCGTTCTGGACCGCCTGCCCAGCCGCGCCCTTCACCAGATTGTCGATGGCGCTGAACACCAGCAGCGTGGGCTGGCGCATGCCGCTGGGCAGCACGGCGCCGATGCGGACCACGTTGCGATGCTGCACGTCGGCGAGCGCCGGGAGCGCGGTCGTCAGCTCCACGAACGGCTCACCGGCGTAGGCGGCGTGATAGGGATCGAGAGCGTTGGCCAGCGGACGCGTGAGCGGCACGGTGATGGTGCTGAGAATACCCCGATCCACCGGCAGCAGGTGCGGTGTGAACAGCAGGTCGCAGTCCGTCCCCATGCCAGCGAGCGCCGCGCGCATCTCGAAGAGATGGCGGTGCGAGTTTCCCACACCGTAGGCACGGAAGTCCTCGGTGATTTCCGCGAAGAGCAGCTCGAGCTTGGGGCTCGCGCCGGCACCGCTCACCCCGCTCGCCGCGGCGATGTTCACGGTGGCCCCCGGCGCGATCAGCCCGGCGCGGGCGAGCGGCGCGAGCGCCACGAGGATGCTCGTGGCGTAGCATCCGGGGTTGGCCACCACGCGCGCGCCACGAAGCTGGTCGCGATACAGCTCCGGCATACCATAGGGCGCGTCGTGCGGCACGCCGGCGGGGAGTGCATGCGTCACGCCGCCATGCCCCGGGCGGAGGTCGCTCGACAGGTCCACCACGCGCGAGCCGGCGGCGATCACCTTGGCCACCCACTCCGCACTCGCACCATGCGGCAGCGCGGCGAAGACGAGATCCACGCCGGCCAGATCCGCCGCCTCGGGCGCGATGAGCGGCACGTCGTGCATGCGGCCGTTCGCGCGGACGCGCAGCGTGGTACCGCGCTGCGTGTTGGCGGTGGCGAAGGCGAGCTCCAGCTGCGGATGCCCCATGACGAGGGTGCACAGCTCACGTCCGGAGTAGCCGGACGCGCCAAGCACACCAACGCGGAAGGTCTGAGTGGGAGACGACTCGGGCACGATCGGGATGACGGAAGGCGGTTGATTCGGAACGACGGTTTATGCAGTGTTAATGCATAATTTTGCACAGCGGGACTGTCAATTCCCGAGGCCTCTCCGCGCCTCTCCGTCTCCGTGCCTCCCGCGAGGTCTACCGAGTGTCCGACAAACACGACCGCCACGCTGCGATCCGCGAGATCGTCACGGCACACGCCGTGGCGAGCCAGGAAGAGCTGCGCCGGCAGCTCACCAAACGCGGCTGGGACGTCACCCAGTCAACGCTGTCGCGCGATCTGCGCGAGCTGCGACTGGCGCGAATCCCCGACAATCACGGACGCGCGCGCTACGCCTTCCCCGAGAACGGCACCAGCGACGCCGCCCTCGCGCGCCTCGAGCGCATGCTCCCCGAACTGCTTGTGGAAGTGGAAGGGGTGCAGGTGCTGGTGGTGGCGCGCACGATGAAGTCCGGCGCGCAGCCCGTGGCCGAGGCGCTCGATCAGCTCGAATGGCCCGACGTGGCCGGCACCATCGCCGGTGACGACACGGTACTGATCATCTGCCGCAGCACCGAGGGGCGCGAACGGGTGCTGAAGAAGCTGCGGGCGTATATCCGGGGATAGGTGCGATCCGCGAGTTGGTCTGGCGGGGATCTCGTGTGGGGCGAGGAGTTTTCAGTCCTCAGTGAAAGTCGTCAGTGGTCAGTTCGAACTGGGAACCGAGAACTTTCACTGACCACTGAGAACTCCCCGCGGCCCGCGCGACGCCCGCCCCCGCTTGATCTCCCCCCCCGAAACTGCTCAGTTCCTCTCACCTCTCATCATCTCCAGTCTCATCGTCTCTCCGATGTCCAACGATTCCGGCACCCACAAGCTCTGGGGCGGTCGATTCGCCGGCGGCCCCTCGCCGCTGCTCGACGCCATCAACCGCTCCATCGGCACCGACTTCCGCCTGTGGCCGCACGACGTGCGACTCTCGCGGGCCTGGGCGCTGGCACTCGGCAAGGCCGGTGTGCTCACCATGGACGAGGCGGAGGCGCTGCGCAGCGGACTGGATCGCGTGGCCATGCGCATCGCCGATGGCGCGCAGCCGATCGCGACCGACGAGGACATTCACACCATGATCGACCGGCTACTGCACGAAGAGGCGGGCACCGTCGCCTCCAAGCTGCACACCGGCCGTTCGCGCAATGATCAGGTGGCGACCGCCTCGCGCCTCTGGACCATGGACGCCTGCCACAAGCTCGATGCGGCCATCCGCGAGCTGCAGCAGGCACTGCTCACCCAGGCGGAAACGCTCACCGACGCGATTCTCCCTGCCTACACGCATCTCCAGCGCGCCCAGCCGGTAAGCGGCGCACACTGGCTGCTCGCGCACTTCTGGCCGCTCGACCGCGACCGCACGCGCGTGGCCAACGCCGCGCGGGGTACGGCCACGCTGCCACTCGGCTCCGGCGCCATCGCCGGCTCGGCCTTCCCGGTACCGCGCGACGTACTGCGAGATGAGCTGGGCTTCCTGGCCATCTCCCCCAACAGCATCGACGCCACCGGTGACCGTGACTTCGTGGCCGAAACGATGTTCGCCTGCACGATGATCGCGGTGCACTGCTCACGCATCGCCGAGGATCTCATCATCTACGGCTCGAGCGAGTTCGGCTTCGTGAAGTTCGGCGACGGCTTCTCGACGGGCAGCAGCATGATGCCGCAGAAGCGCAATCCCGACGTTTTCGAACTGGCGCGTGGCGGCGGCGCTCGCGTGTTGGGCGACCTCGTGTCGCTGCTGGGCACCATCAAGGGGCTGCCGAGCGGGTACAGCAAGGATCTCCAGGACGACAAGCGCGCGCTGTTCAACGCGATCGACCTGCTGCACCTCGTGCTGCCGGCCATGGCGGGCGCGATCAGCGAGCTGCGCTTCGACCGTGCCCGCATGCGCGCCGCCGTATCAAGCGCGATGATGGCCACCGACCTTGCCGACTATCTCGTGAAGAAGGGCGCCACCTTCCGCGAGGCGCATGGCGCGGTGGGTTCGCTCGTGCGGCAGGCCGAAGAAGCGGGGATCGAGATGACCGAACTCCCCGAAGACGCGTTCGGCAAGGCGCACGCGCTATTCGGCGACGACGCGCGTGATGCGCTGGGAGCGGAAGCCTCGCTCGCCGCGCGCAACATCGCCGGCGGCACCGGCCCCGTGGCCGTGGCGGCACAGCTCGAACAGGCACGCGCATCGCTGGCCACCGAACCGCCCACCATCGGCGGCAGAACGTGACGGCGATGCTCACGTCGGGGTTCGTCTTCAACGGCACGCGCTTCGATGGCGTGATCTTCGATTGTGACGGCGTGCTCGTGGACAGCGAGCGCATCACCAGTCGCGTGTGGGCGAGACTGCTGACGGAGCGTGGGCTACCCACCACCACCGAACAGTCGCTCGCCACGTACCTCGGCAACTCGATGGCGCGATGCATCGAGCTTGTGACGGAGCAGCTGGGGCACGCCCCACCGGACGACCTGTTGCCCACCTTCTACGCGGATGTGAAGGTGGCGCTCGAGCAGGAAGTCGTGCCGGTGGAGGGGATCGTGGATGTACTCGATGCGCTCGACAGCGCACGCGTGCCGTACGGCGTGGCATCGAACGGGGAGCATGAGAAGATGCGTACCACGCTCGGCGCCACCGGACTGTTGGCGCGCTTCGACGGCCGTCGGTTTTCGGCGGTGGATGTGGCGCGCCCCAAGCCGGCTCCTGATCTCTTCCTGCACGCAGCCACGGTGCTCGGCATGGATCCGTCGCGGACGATCGTAGTGGAAGACAGCCCGCTCGGCGTCCTTGGCGCCCACAGCGCCGGCATGACGGTGATCGGCTACGCCGAACTCGTGTCGGCGGAGCGGCTCATTGCCGCCGGTGCCGTACACACCGTGCGGCACATGCACGAGTTGCTGCGGTATATCACACGGTTCGCGTAATTCGTTTTTCTTTTCCGGAGATGATTCGAATGGGTACTCGTGGTGCGAAGGTGGTAGCGATGGCGGCGACGGTCGCCCTGCTCGCAATGCCCGGTGCGCTGTCTGCTCAATCGTCGGACCAGTTCGTGAAGGGGTCACGCGTGGCATCGGTGGGCGTGCTGCTTGGCGGCGGCAATGATGGCGTGGGCTTTGGCGGAATGGCGGAATGGGGCGTGATGCCGATCGCTGGCGCCACGCTCGGCGTGGGCGGCTTTGCCGGCTTTCAGCGCGAGTCTGCCGGGGTAGGGTCGCTTCGTGCGACCGGCACGGCGGTGTACCTGATGGGCACCGGCAATGTGCATTTCCCGGTCGCATCGCAGCCGCGACTCGATCTGTATGCCGGTGCCAGCTTCGGCTTCGTGCGGTCAGGCGTGAAGTTCGAAACCTCGACCGCCAACCAGAGTGAGGCCGATGTGGAGCTCGGACTCGGCCTCCAGGGCGGCGCCCGCTACAAGGTGGCACCCAAGCTGTCGGTCTTCGGGCAGCTCGGCGTGGGCGACCTCCCCATGCTGTCGACGGGTGTGTCGTTCCGGTTCTGACGCGCGATAGGCAGCCGCCGTGGGGTAGTGCAAAGAAATCGGGGGCGCTGCGCAGCAGCCGCCCCCGTTTCCATATCCCTCGTCGTCCTGAGGGCCTTCCGCCTGCTCCCTGCCTTGCCAACCAAAGGGCGCGTCGAAGACGCGCCCGTACCTTCTCAGCGGAAGGCGTACCCGATCGTCAGCCGCAGGGTGGGCGCGTATTCGTCGAAGGCATCGAAGCCGCCCACCTTGTCGTCCACATAGAAGCGCTTCACCCCGCCGCCGATCGCAACGGCCGTGTTTTGCGAGCGCCCCAGCAGCCACTGATACTGGGCTTCCACCGAAAAGCTCGGCCCCGACGTGGAACGACGGACGTCGCGGCAGTTGCCAAACTCCGTACAGAACGTCTCGGTCACAGTCGAAATTCGGCCGAACCCGAGACCCGCGGCGATCGCGAACCCTTCGAGACCCTTCTCCTGGGGATAGAGACGCAGCTTCGCATCTAGACTCGTGTACTCGTCGTCGAGCTTGGTGTGTGACCCGGAGACCGCAAAGGCGAGATTCTCGCGCAGCTTCGCTTCGAACTCAGCCTGGAAGTAGCCGGCGAGCGGGAGAAACGGATTGACCGAGATGATCTTGCTAGGCGCTCCCTTGGGGGGCGCACTCGCCTGGGCATGCAGGGCGTGCGGTGTACCGGCCACGATCACGATGGCCGCGATGGCCGAGATGGCGCGAGAAACGGTACGAATGGCGATGTGCATCAGAAGGCCCATCCAATGGTGAGACGTCCAGTGGGCACCACGCGGACCAGCCCACCCTGCGCTTGTTGGTCGCTCAGAAAGTAACGCTTGGCGCCGCCACCGATGGCGACGGCGGTGGAGCGGGTCCGCCCCATCAGCCACTGGTACTGCGTTTCGATGGAGAAGGTGGGGGCCGTGACCCATGCGCCGGGGAGTACGGCCGGTATGCATGAAGGCGAAGGGATGCAGACGTCGATAATGGCATCCTGTTTGGCGCGCCCCACCCCTAGCCCTGCCGAAAACGCGAGTCCCTCGAGCGCGCGGTCCTGCGGATAGAGGCGCAGCTTCGCGTCGATGTTGAGGTAGTCGTTGTTGTTCCACGGCACGTATGACCCGGCCAGCGCGAAGCTCGCATTCTGCTGGATCTTGCGCTCGAACTCTCCCTGAAAGCGGCCGGCGAGCGGGAGGAACGGATTGATCGCGATGATCTGCGTGGGGCCTCCGTCGGCACGCGTCTGATCGCGCGACAGATCGCGCGTCTGTTCACGCAGCGAGCCCTGCGCTGCCAGCCCCTGTGGCGCGAGGAGCAGCGTGGCGGCAACGAGGCCGACCGAGGTGGCGACAAGCGAACGGAAACGCATGGAGATGGGAAAGGGAGTCATGTGGCGTGCAGCAGCGCAGCGGCGGCCATCTGGCCACCGCGCGCCGCCCCTTCGAGAGAACTGGAGTGCAGCGTTTCGCTGGCTCGCCAGAGCCCTGGGATACCACACGCGATACTCGGACGATGCTCCCGCCAGCCGGGCGCCTGCTCGAACTGCGAATACGGCACGCGCCAGAGCGCCACGCGCTCGAGCCCGCACTGCTCCGCCCGCACGTTGCCCATGCGTGCGAGTTCCGTACGGGCGGCGCGATCGAGGGTTTCGTCGTCGAGCTCCGCGGGTGTACCCACTGCCGTGGCGGCGATGAGCGTGCGCCCGTCGCTCGCGTATTCCGGCGCCACATCGGTCAGGGTGACGGCGTGCGAAATCACCGCGTTGGGTTCCGCGTTGAGCCACAGCGCCTTCCCTGGAATGGGGGAGGTGCGTGCGGTGTAGTAGAGCGTCGTGCATCCGCGCGCGCCGGTGGGTTCGGGGAGCGTCAGCCCTGCCGTCGCCGCAAGTCGTGCGGCCATCGGCGCGTCGGTGGCGAGCACCACCTGAGCGGCGTCGATCACGCGATCATCAGTGAGCCGGACCCCCGTGACCCGTCCGTCCGCCACCACGAGCGACGCGACCGGCGCGCCGAGGTGCACGGTACCGGGCGTGAGCTGCGTGGCCATCTGCGCCGTGAGCGCACCGATACCGCCGGCGGGAATCACCGTATCGCCGTCGGCGAGCATCTTGAAGGTGAACAGCAGCACACTGGCCGTGGTGGCGAGGGTGCGATCGAGGAGGATGCCACCATAGAACGGCGCGAAGAAGCCGTCGATCACCGGCGTGCCGAAGCCGCGAGCGAGCAGGAAGTCGCGGGTACTGATGTTGGCGAAACGCGGACCGAAGCAGTCGTCGATCGAGAGCTGCTGGGCGAAGCGTCGCAGCGCCAGCAACCGCAGCTTGTCACCAAGCCCGATGGCGCGCGCGAAGATCGTGTCGAGCAGCAGGCCGGGGTCGGCCAGGGCGTCGCCGATCAGGCTCACCTGCCCGCCGCGGGCAATGCGCGCCGCCGGGAGAAATCGGCGCAGCCCCAGCGTGGAGAAGTCCAGGTAGCGTCGCAGCGTGGGATAGGCGG